>JAURHL010000223.1 GCA_030833305.1 Acidimicrobiales bacterium
CCATCCGTTCCATTCATCGCGACGACAACAACCGCTTCAATCCCGACGACGAGGGTTGGGTGGTGCGTTCGTGGGTGGAGCTCACCGATTCTCCCGACAGTTACATGTTGCTCATGGACAACGACGCCGACGGACTTCCCGATCGCGCCACCGAGCGACGAGTACCGTTGGCGCGCGGCGCGCGCTTCGTGGTCGACACGCAACGGCTGTGGCACGTGGTGGTGCACAACGCGAACACCCCGCGTTACGCGTTGATCACCAGCTTCGAGAGTGGTCCGGTGCTCGAGCGCTGGATCGACGCCGAACGCGCCGCCTGAAAGTCAGCCGCGATTGGCGGCGACGATCTCGGCGATGTCGCGCATGATGGTGCTGAGCTGGAAATCCTTGGGCGTGTAGACCGCGGTCACGCCCGAGGCCAACAATGTGGGTCGGTCCTCCTCGGGGATGATGCCGCCGACGACCACCGGTGAATCCACGCCTTGGGCGCGCAATTGGGCCAACACCGCCGGGACCAACGCCATGTGCGATCCCGACAGGATGGACAGACCGATCACGTCGGGGTCCTCGTCGCGGGCACTGGCCGCGATCTGCTCCGGGGTGAGACGGATGCCCGAGTACACCACTTCCATTCCCGAGTCGCGGGCCGCCACGGCGATCTGCTCGGCGCCGCTGCTGTGACCGTCGAGTCCGGGCTTGGCCACCAGGATCTTGGGCGGCCCACCGGGGATGGAACGCACGAACTCGGCGACCGCCGCCAACTCGCCGGGGCGCTTGCCGACCGCCGCGGCCACACCGGTGGGGGCGCGATACTCGCCGAACACCTCGCGCAGGACCGCGCTCCATTCGCCGGTGGTGCCGCCGGCCTTGGCGAGGGCGATGGACGGCTCCATGATGTTGTCGGAACCCTGCGCCGCCCGACGCAACTCGTCGAGGGCGGCCCGCACGGCGGATTCGTCACGGCTGGCCCGCCACGCGTTCACGTCGTCGATCATCTGTCGTTCGACGTCGGGATCGACCTTCACGATGTTGCCCTCGCCACCGAGGGGTGACGACTCGAACTCGGTGTAGCTGTTGACACCCACCACGACCTGCTCGCCACTCTCGATGCGACGGCTGCGTTCGGCCATCGACTTCACCAGACGACCCTTCAGCATGTCGACGGATTCGAACGCGCCGCCGTTCGCCAGCACGTCCTCGAACTCGGCCCACGCCGCGTCGCGCAACTCGGCAGTCTTGGACTCGATGACGGTGGAGCCGTCGAAGATGTCGCCGTATTCCAGCAGGTCGGTCTCGAAAGCCAACACCTGTTGCATGCGCAGGCTCCACTGTTGGTCCCACGGACGCGGCAGACCGAGGGCCTCGTTCCACGCCGGCAGTTGGATGCTGCGGGCACGGGCGTTCTTCGACAGCGACACCGCCAGCATCTCGAGCACGATGCGCTGGACGTTGTTCTCGGGCTGAGCCTCGGTGAGTCCGAGCGAGTTCACCTGCACGCCGTAGCGGAAGCGACGGGCCTTGTCGTCGGTGACGCCGTAGCGCTCGAGGCCGATACGGTCCCACAGCTCGGTGAAGGCCCGCATCTTGCAGATCTCCTCGATGAAACGAATGCCGGCGTTCACGAAGAACGAGATGCTCCCGAAGACCTGCGTGAACTGTTCGGGCGGAACCTGCCCGGAGTCACGGACCGCGTCGAGCACACCGACCGCGGTGGCCAGTGAGTACGCGATCTCCTGCACCGGCGTGGCGCCCACCTCTTGCAGGTGGTACGAGCACACGTTCATGGGATTCCACTTGGGTGCGTTGTTGGCGCACCAAGCCACCATGTCGACGATCAGTCGTCGCGAGGGGACGGGCGGGAAGATGTACGTGCCGCGCGACAGATATTCCTTGACGATGTCGTTCTGCGTGGTGCCGCGCAACGCCGCGCGAGCGACGCCCTGATCCTCGGCGTTGGCCACATACAACGCCAGCAACCACGCGGCCGGCGCGTTGATGGTCATCGACGTGTTCATTTTTCCTGGCGGAATTGAATTGAGAAGTGTGCGCATGTGGCCGAGGTGAGACACGGGCACACCCACCTTGCCTACTTCACCACCAGCGAGAATGTGGTCGGGGTCGTATCCGGTTTGAGTGGGGAGGTCGAAGGCAATGGACAGACCGGTCTGACCCTTGGCCAGGTTGGTGCGGTACAGCTCGTTGGATGCCTTGGCGGTGGAGTGCCCCGAGTAGGTGCGCATCAACCACGGCTCGTCGCGCTTGGTCTGTCGAGCTCCGGTCTTCTGAACGTCGGCCATGGGGTCAGTCTGTCGGGAAATTCAGGCGTTTCTCGCCTCGGACAGAAGTCTCAGATACTCCGCGCGGGGCACGTCGACGGCCCCGAGGGACACGAGATGGGGGGTGGTCCATTGAACGTCGAACAGCCTCATGCCCGCCGCGGCCATGGTGGCGGTCAACGCCCAGAGGGCGACCTTGGAGGCGTCGGTGCGTCGGTGGAACATGCTCTCACCGGCGAAGAAGCGTCCGATGCGAACCCCGTAGACGCCGCCGACCAACTCGTCGTCGATGAGCACCTCGCACGAATGAGCCCAGCCGAGACGGTGCAATTCGCTGTACGCCACGATGAATTCGTCGTTGATCCACCCGTGCTCGCGCTTCTCGTCTCCACAGGCCGTCATGACCTCGGTGAAGCGGGTGTCGAAGCGGACGGAGAATCGCTTGGCGTGCTTGCGCAACGATCCGGACACGTGGAACCCGTCGATCGGGAAGACGCCCCGTTGCACGGGGCTGAACCAGCCGAGCTTGCCCCGACCGATCGGCATGGGGAAGAGACCGTTCGAGTACGCGTTCAACAGCGTGCCCACCTCGAGGTCGGCGCCCACTGCGATCAGGTCGTCGTCACCGAAGACGACGTGCGAGAAGTCCCACTCCGTGTCGGGGATGTCTCTTTGTGGCGCGGTGAAACGAGCGACGTCCTCGTCGGCGACCGGCCACTGCGCGGTCATCGGGTTCAGTACGTGTAGAAGCCGGACTTGGTCTTGCGACCCAGCTGTCCGGCCGCCACCATGCGACGCAGCGTCGGCATGGCGGCGTAGTTGGGATCGCGGAACTCGTTGTACAGCGCGTCGAGGATGGCCAGCGAGGTGTCGAGGCCGACCAGGTCGAGCAACGCGAACGGACCCATGGGGAAGTTGCATCCGCCCTTCAT
>JAURHL010000224.1 GCA_030833305.1 Acidimicrobiales bacterium
ACGGTGGTCGTCGAACGAGCAACGCCAGCAAGGTGAAGATCGCTCCACTGATCCAGCCCATCGTGCCCACGCCGATGTCGAGTTGCTTCGCACCACCGGTGGCCAACACGTCGGCCGGCGCGACGCCGAGTCGCGCCGAGACCATCACCGAGATACCGATGCCGACGCCGACGATGGCCGACAACAGAGCCGCGGCACGGAAAACGAACGGACGCGGTTCCGGTCGGCCACTCGCGTTCACGTCCCCACCCTAGATGGTGACGATTCGTGCCGTTGAGTGCGATTCAGATCTTCTTCGGAGGACGCGGGATGAACGGACTCGTTCGCGCGATGTAGTCCTCGTAACCCTCACGACGCTTCTTCAACGACCGCTCCAACAAGGTGACGCCACTGACCCGACGGAGGAACACCGTCATCACCGCCGCACCGATGAGACCCCATGCTCCGGTACCCGTCTCGACCGCGACGATGGCGATGCCCCACCACACGCAGGCGTCACCGAAGTAGTTCGGGTGGCGCGTGTAACGCCACAGGCCACGGTCCATCACCTTTCCGGCACTGGCCGGATCACTCTTGAAACGCGTCAGTTGCGCATCGCCCACGACCTCGAAGAAGAGACCGATCAGATACACGAGAACACCGATGATCGCCAGAACACCGACGTCGGGAGTGTCGTCACCCTGTCCCAACTGAACGGGAAGGGACACGATCCACATCAGGGTTCCCTGTAGCCCGAACACGGTGACCAAGCTCACGATCGGGAACCGGGCACCCCAGTGCTTGCGCATGTTCTTGTAGCGATAGTCCTCACCGTGCCCGAGGTTGCGCCACGCGAGATACCCGGCCAGTCGCAATCCCCAGAGCGACACCATCACGGTGAGCAACCACTGTCGCGCCTCCACGCCGTCGCCCACGACCCGCGACACCCACGCCACGACGACGAAGCCCAGCCCCCACACGATGTCGACGATCGACGCATTCTCGATCACGACGCTGATCACCCACGTGGTCAGCATCGTGATCAGGATCGCGATCGCCGAGAACAACATGACGTCACCCATCCGACTACCTCCGTTCTTCGTCTCGCGCCTTCAGCGCCGTGTCGACTTCGTCGTCCATTCGCATCCACTCGTCGTCGAGCCACGCGGTGAATTCACGGTACGACGACGGAACCTCGATTCGGGGGATGCGGCGCAGGACGAACCGGATCGGAGGGATCGGTTTCGACAAAGCCCGCAGAATTCCCGAGAAGGTGTCGAGACCCTCGAAACCCACGTGCCACGCCATCACCACGTCGCAGGTCGCGTTGCCACGCAACATCGCGGCCGCCCCGGCCGGACGCGGTGGTAGCAGGTGTCTCATCGACGAAATTCGGCCGACGCGTTCGGGGTCCACCTCGGAGATCTTGGCGATGGCCTTGGCCCGCTTGCTCGAGTTCGCCCGCGTGCCCTCCGGGAAAATGATGCCCGCGGTGACTTCGTCCATCGACGATGTCAGATCCGCCAGAGCCTCCAACTCCGGCGTCGAGTCGGCGGCACCCCGATCCAGGAAATGGTTCGGCAGTCGCTGTCCCACCACGTCGAGACACGGGTCGGCCAGGAGTTCTCGCTTCAACACGTAACGGGGCTTCATGCCGGCCACCGTCGTCACCACGTAGGCCGACACCAGCGAATCGGCGAGGCTCGCGTGCCGGGCCAACAACACCACCGGGCCGGGTCGAAGAGCCTCGACGTTCTCGACGTTCACGCGAACACCGCACGTGAGTCGTAGAGCCCGCAAGAGGTTGCGGGCCCACCAACGCTGCAACGCGTAATGCCGACGATGATCGTCCGACCGACCGATCATCCAGAACGAAGCCGAAACGAGGACCCCGGCCGTCTCGAGCCACGACCACAGAAGGGCGAAGGACAACAGTCGCACCGTGGGCAGGCGGAACCGTCCCCGCACGACATCGGCGACGATGCCGAGCAGGAGCCACACCGGACTGGCGAGCAAGAGCACGATGGCCGCGAGCAGCAACGCCGGGATCGAGACCAACCGCCTCCTCATGCTTCCGACATTAGATCGCACGCCGAGGGGCCCCTTCCCATGTGCGCTCGCCGGTCGCGGATCGGTCAAGATGGATGCATGACGACACCACATGCTTCTCGTTGGACCCGCGGGCGTTCCTTCGCCGTGATCATCGGCCTGTACGTGGTGGCGACGGCAATCGCGGTGATCGTGACCGAGGCGGTGGGCACCGACCATCCGTACCGCGGTCTCGTCCTCGGTTTCGCGGCCTCGGTCGCGTTCCTCTACGTCGCCAGTCAGGTGGTTCAGAACGGATCGACCTTCGACGCATGGTGGAGCGTCATGCCTCCGGCCCTGGCCGTTTGGTTCGCGATCACCGCCGACGGAAGTGGGGCCCGCAATTGGGCCATCGCCGCGTGCGCTTTGTTGTGGGGGATTCGTCTGACCGCCAACTGGGCGATCGGATGGACCGGCCTCGATCACGAGGATTGGCGGTATCGCATGTTGTACGAAACCGCACCCATGCCGCGATGGGCGGTGAGCTTCACCTCCGTGCATCTGTTCCCCCTCGTCGTGGTCACCCTCGGTTCGCTCCCGATCGCCACCGCCGTGGCTCACACCTCCGATTCCACCGGTCGTGATTTCGGGGCCCTCGACGTGGTGGCCATCGTGCTCGCCGTCATCGGCGTGGCGCTCGAGCACTTCGCCGACGTCGATCTGCGTCGTTTCAACCGCACCAAGAATCCCGGCGACGTTCTGGCGGCCGGCCTGTGGAGTCGTTCGCGTCATCCGAACTATCTCGGCGAGATGTTCTGGTGGTGGTCACTGTTCGTGTTCGCTCTGGCCGCCGACACCGGATCATGGTGGACCGGAATCGGCGCCCTGGCCATGACCGTGATGTTCCTGACCGCGTCGATCCCGATCGCCGAAAAACGCAGCGCCGAGCGACGCCCGGGTTGGGAGGCCTACAAGGCCTCCACACCCATGCTCATCCCCAAATTGCGCAAGTAAGCACGATCCGACGTCGCAGCGATCGGCGGCGCTCCCGTGCCGGTGGCAGAATGAACCCATGAGCGCCCATGATCTCGTGATCCGCAACGCCTCGGTCGTCGACGGAACGGGTGCCGCGCCTCGAGTGGCCGATGTCGCGGTCAGCGACGGAGTCATCACCGAGGTCGAACCCCGCGT
>JAURHL010000225.1 GCA_030833305.1 Acidimicrobiales bacterium
TCGCTCGGATTCATCGCACTGGCCGCCAAGAGCTTCACCTCGGGTGAGGCCGCCGGCGACGATCCGTGGGACGGTCAAACTCTCGAATGGGCCACGTCGTCGCCTCCTCCGGCCGACAATTTCTCGGACCTCGCGGTCGTGGGTTCGGCCACTCCGCTCCTCGATCTCAAGTCCGCTTCGAACGGGAAGGACGCCTGATGCTCGCGTTGCCCCCCGCACCCACCGCTCCGGCGCGCCGTCAGGTGTTCGTCGGAACCGCCTTGGCCATCACGGCGGCCACGACCCTTCTCGGCGGAATGTTGGCCACGTGGTTGCAGTTCCGCGCCGACGCACCGTTGCGCGAGTCCCCTCGTCGCGGGTTGATCAGGGACTGGATGCCCGAGAAGATCGTCGTTCCCGAGGTCGCCACGAACATGATGTTGATCGGTCTGTGCGTCGTGTGCATCATGGCGCAGTGGGCGGTCTATTCCGCCAAGCGCGCCGACCGCACCCACGCGGGTCTGGCGTTCGGGCTCACCGCGCTGTTCGGTCTGATGGTGGTCAACGCCCAGGTGTTCACCTGGACGCAGATGGGCGTCGCGGCCAACGACGGCGCCTTCCACACCATGTTCTACGCCATCACCGGCACCATGACCCTTCTCCTGGTGGTCGGCATCGTGTTCACCGCGGTCGCGGCCTTCCGATTCCTCGGCGGGCGCACCAAGGAACTCGAGGTCGTCTCGGCGAGCGCTTTGTATTGGTACTTCCTCACCGCGGCCTTCACCGCGGTGTGGTTCGTCGTCTACGTGCAGAAGTGACGGGGCAGAACACATGATCACCACCGGCTCGAAATTCCTCTACGGACTGGGAAGCGCGACATCGGTCGCGGCCATTCTCTGGTTCATCGCCAACGATGGCGGCTCGATCGGCGTCGTGTCGCTGGCCTTCCTCGCCGTGGCGTTGTTCTTCATGGGGGCCATCGCGTCGTTCGTTCGCGACGGTCACGTGTTGTCCACCGACACCGACGCGCACGCGTCGAGCAATGCCGCCCAGCACGGCGTCGGTCGCAGTTGGTTCCCCGTCGGCACGGCGTTCTCGACCGGCATGGTGGCCATCGGTTTGGTCAGTTCACCGGGCATCTTCAAGGTCGGCATCTGCCTGCTGTTCGCGATGCTCGGTCAGTGGCTCATCAAGAACTGGAGCGATCGCGCGTCATCGGACGCCGCGTACAACGAGAAGGTGCGTGCCTGGGTCGTGCACCCGCTCGAGATTCCCGTCGGCGGTGCCATCGTCCTCGCGATCATCGTCCTGTCCTTCTCGCGCATCATGCTGTCGTTGTCGAAGGAATCGGGCCTCATCGTCTTCTCGGTGATGGCCGCCCTCGTTCTGACCTTCGGTTCGATGGTCAGCGTTCGGCGTGGAGCCAGTCGGCGGGTCATCGGCGTCGTGGCGGGCGTCGTGTTGGTCGCTTTGTCGGGCACGGGTATCGCGTTCGCCCTCGACGGTGAGCGTCACGAGTTGGTCGAGGCAGCGGCCGAGGATCATTTCGCGCATCGCGCCTGTGGCGAGGAAGCCGAGGAGACCGACGAGGATGCCGCCCGTTCGGTGTCGGCCAAGAGCAGCGTGGCTGCCACGGTCATTCTGCGCGACGGCCGTCTCTTCGCCGAGATGGACGGATGGAACGGTGAATTGACCAGCATCACGCTGCAGCGCTCCAACCCGTCGACGATTCTCTTCGTCAACGAGGACGATCACGAACACCGCATGGTGGTGGAGTACGGAAAGATCGTCGAGGATCTCGGCGGCGGAGTGTCCAAGGACACCGTGCTCGAAGCGTGCACCTCACTCATCACCAAGGGTGGCACCCAAGCGGTGTCGATCGTCATCCCCAAGCCCTCGTTCGCAAGTGAAGAGCCGTACTCGATCACCGTTCCCGGTGTCGAAGGTGCGTCCATCGAGATTCAGGTGCCGTGAGTCACCCCCGCCCCCATAGAGAGTCGATCTGAACCCATGAGTACCGTGAGCAACATGAACGAGCGAGCAGGAGTGCCGATGAAGTCGTCGCGTCGTTGGTCGAACATCATCAAGCCGGTTCTGGCCGTTTCATCGTTGATCGCCGTGGCGGGATGCGCCAAGGACGCACCTCAGGACACCTGGCAGCCGGCCGGTCCGAACGCCAAGATGATCGACGATCTGCAGCGTCCCATCTTCTACATCGCCGGCATCGTCGGTGTGATCGTCTTCGCCGCGGTGGCCTGGGCGATCTTCCGCTTCCGCGATCGTGGCCAGGCGATGCCCGAGCAGACGCACGGCAAGCCGGCCCTCGAGATCACCCTCACCGTCATCCCGGTGTTGATTCTCATCGGTGTCGGCGTGCCGACGGTCGGCACCATTTTCGATCTGGCGAAAACCGATGACACCGAGATGACCATCAACGTCACCGGTCAGCAGTGGTGGTGGGAATACGACTATCCGGCGGTCGGTGACAACGCCGAGGTGTACGGCATCAGCGATCCGATCGTGACCTCGGGTCAACTGGTCATTCCCGAGGACACCAAGGTCCTGTTGCGCGTCACCAGTCGAGACGTGATCCACTCGTACTGGATTCCCAAGTTGAACGGCAAGAAGGACAGCGTCCCCGGTCGCGTGCACCTGTTGCGCATGGAGGGCTCCGAACCCGGTATCTACGCCGGACAGTGCACCGAGTTCTGTGGTCTGTCGCACGCCTACATGCGCATGGAGGCCGTGGTGCTGTCCAAGGCCGACTACGCGACCTGGGTGGCGAACCAGTTGGAGGCCTACAGCTCTCCGTCGGCGGACAACGTCCTGGCCGTCGAGGGCGAGAAGCTGTTCCTCCAGCAGTGCGCCCGCTGCCACCAGGTGAACGGCTTGCTCAACGCCGACGGAACACCGAACGTGGCGGCCCCCGACCAGTACGTGGTGTCGGGCGCGGCGCCGAACCTCACCAACCTCATGACGCGCAACACGTTCGCTGGTGCCTCCTGGGATCTCCTGACGCCTGAATGTCGCGATGACGTCTGGAACGCCACACCGGCGGAATTCGGCGAGAAGTACCTGGCCGGCGTCAGCGAGGATTGCCTCAACCAGAAGGACCTGCGCGAGTG
>JAURHL010000226.1 GCA_030833305.1 Acidimicrobiales bacterium
CGACAGCAGCGCGTCCCAATCGGTGAATTCGTAGGGCGGGTCCACCAACACCAGGTCGACCCCCCGCTGGGCGACCACGTTGACGATCACGTCACCGGCCACGACCACCGAACGATCCCCAACGCCCAACTGCGTCACGTTCCCGCGAACCGCGTCGAGAGCTCGGCGATCACGCTCGATGAACGTGCAGCGACGCGCCCCACGTGACAACGCCTCGATGCCCATCGCGCCACTGCCGGCGTAGAGATCGAGCACCACGGCGTCGTCGATGACCCCCATGCTCACGAGCGAGTTGAACACCGCCTCCCGAGTGCGATCGGTGGTCGGTCGGGTGGAATCCCCGTCGGGCGCCTTGATCGCCCGCCCTCGCAATGCTCCGGCGACCACGCGCATGCGCTCATGTTACGGGGCGGGCAACCGGCAGACTGTGTCCATGACGCCCGAGCCCGAGATCGAATGCATCGATTGCGGAGGACGTTGTTACCTCACGACGCATGCTCGCGAAGACGGTCGCTGGTATCCCGGGGACATCGTGACCTACAAATGCCGTGATTGTCTGGATCGCTGGGACCTGGTGATGCCGGACACCGAGGAGTCACCGGGTGACGATCTCTGAGACCTTCACGGCGAACGCATTCATGGATCCGTCTCGACGGGTTGGAAGACTCGCCAGTGATCATTGCTCATGGTGATCTCGAAATCATCCAACAGGGTTTCAGCGTCGGCCTGCTCGTCGGCGGTCAACGCGATCGGGAGAATCACATACTCCACGTGGTCCGAACGCGGATTTCGCTGACCTTCGGTGGATGTGTCCGGCCCGTAAAGCACGATCCGGAACGGGTTCGGGAACATGTAGATCTCCTCGCGATGAGCGAGGTGGGGCGCGAGCGAGTGATATGCCGAGACCACGGCGTCGGCCGGAATCTCGTCGACGATCTCACGGGCCGAAACCGCTGCGGGATTGTCTTGGCCCCACCGGGGGTATTCGTCGGCCCTGAACGGGATGTACGACCAGGCACGGGCGGTCAACAACGAAGCGACGACCACCGTGAACACCATGGCTCGACGGCGACCTTCGTCGAGTCGGCCAAGACCCACGATCACCGCGAACACCAATGCGGGCACCGCGACAATCGAATAGTGGTACTCGATCTGGAACTGGTACCAGAAAGTGCTGACGATGTTCGACACGAGCACGAGCGCACTCACCATGGCGACTTCCGGCGCCAGAAAACTCAAGAACGCCAAGGGCGCGAGCATCTTCCACAGATACACCGGCCGTTCTTCCGACGTGATGTGCTTCACGACGTTCGTCGGCCTTTGGAACAATTCTTTGAGAAAACCACTCGGCCCACCGAATGGAATTCGCCAAGCGTTGCGCGTGGGAACCCCGATGAGTCCACGCATCACGATGAACATCCCGAACAGGGTCGTACCGATACCGAGTATGGCGGTGATGATTCCCCGTCGACGCTCGCCTCGCAGCGCGAGCAAAGCCCCCAGGGGCAGCATCACCAACACCACGTCCTCCTTGACCAGTACACAGAGGACGACCGAGATCCAATAGATCCGCCAACGGTCGGACAAAGCCGCGAACAAAGCGATGGGAAGGAAGAGGCCGAGAAACGAGTCGGGGTGAAAGTTCTCCAGATTCGTACCGTTGACCGCCGGATTCAGGAGCCACACAGCCGCGAACAAGAACCCGTATGCACCGTGACCCAGCGTTCGTCGAGCAAACAGGTAGAAGGGCGCCGCTCCGGCCGCGATCACGAAGGCCTGCACCGCCAGAAGTGTCTCGACCCCGGGGACAATCCAGTACACCGGAACCAGACCCAAGAGGATGAACGATGCGTGATCCCCGAAAAGATTGCGACCCATCAACGTCACGAACGGAGCGTCGAATCGGGACAAGAGCCACAAACCCTGGTCGTACAGACCGACGTCGTACGCCGACGTCCCCAATCCACGATGTATGTCCCACTGCAAACGCGTCACCATCGAGGCGTGGAACACGGCGACGAGTATCGTCGCCCACGCCCAGACACTCGTTTCGCGGATTCGGGCCTTCCCACCTCGGAATCTGGCACCGACCGAGTCCCGCAGTTGGTCGATTGTCCCTGAATTCTCGGTTTGTGCGTTCATCATCGTTTCCCCATCAGCAGGTCTCGCCATCAACTCTTGAACAGGAATTCCTCGTCCTCGGGGCGCAGGAACAAGGTCAATTCCTGACGGAGCTCCTCGTTGTCGGCCAACTCCGGATCGGCATCGACGATGTCGTACGCGGTTTCCCGTGCCAACTGGACCAGTTCGCGATCGCGACGCAACGACGCCAACTTCAGGTCGCTTCGCCCCTTCTGGTCCTTGTTCATCAAAGTGCCTTCACCGCGAAGTTCCAAGTCGACCTCGGCCAGATAGAACCCGTCGTCGGACTCGACCAACGCGTCGATGCGCGGGTTGGAATCGGGGATCAGTTCGTCGGCCGAATCCGAGGGCGTGGTGACGAGCCAGCAGTTGGATGCGTGTCGGCCACGACCCACCCGTCCGCGCAACTGGTGCAGCTGAGCGATCCCGAAACGATCGGCGTCGAGGATCACCATGACGGTCGCGTTCGGCACGTCGACGCCGACCTCGATGACCGTGGTGGCCACCAAGACGTCGGTGTCACCTCGCCGGAATCGGTCCATCACGGCTTCCTTGTCGGCCGACGACATGCGCCCGTGCAGGAGCCCGATGCGTAGTCCGGTCAATTCGGTCGAGGAAAGTCGCGCGACCGTTTCCTCCGCACTGGCCACCTCGAGCTTCTCGCTCTCCTCGATGAGGGGGCACACGACGTACACCTGACGACCCGCCGCCACCTGGGCCCGCACGTCGGACCACACCTCCTCCTCGGCTTCGGGACCGTCGGCCGAACGAGTGACGATCGGGGTACGACCGGGCGGTTTCTCGTCGAGAACGCTGACGTCCAGATCGCCGTAGACGGTCATGGCGGCGGTGCGCGGAATGGGGGTGGCGGTCATGACCAGAACGTCGGGCACCGCACCGCCGTCGACCCCCTTTGCGCGCAATGCGGCCCGCTGCTCCACTCCGAACCGGTGCTGCTCGT
>JAURHL010000227.1 GCA_030833305.1 Acidimicrobiales bacterium
CAATATTTCGTCCGGTGCGGGATTCGGCCCCGTCCCGGGCAGTGCGCACTACGGAGCCGCCAAGGCCGCCGTGAACTCGCTCACCCTCACCGCCTGCGCCGAGTTGGCACCGCGAATCCGCGTGAACGGCATCGCTCCCGGCGCCGTGCCCACCGAGATCTTCAAGATCGCGCTCGGGGTGGAGAACGACAAGGATCTGGCCGACGTGCAGGAACAGTGGAACATCCCGTTGGGCCGTTTCGGAACTCTGCAGGACATGGGTGCGGCGGTCCTGTTCCTGTGTTCGCCGGCCGCCAGTTGGATCAGCGGCGAGATGATCCGCGTGTCGGGTGGAGCCAAGCCCCGCTGATCACGACTCGTCGCCGAACAGCACCGACGGCAACCACGTCCGCAAACGCGCGTTCATTTCGTTCCCACTGTGCGCCAGGAGGTGGCCGTCACCCTCGCACACCACCACGTCACCGCGTCCCGCGATGGCGGCCACCATCTCGCTGCTCTGCAGCGGCAGGATCTCGTCCAAGTCACCGTGGAACAACAACAGCGGTCGTCCGCGCAAACCTCCGGCGACTTCGCATCCGGCCGACTGCGTGGCGAAGGTGACGACGCCGGACACCTCGTCCATCACCACTCCCACGCGCACCGCCACGGCACCGCCGAACGAATGTCCCATCACCACCACGCGTCGTGCTCCGGCGTCAGCCGCCATCTGCACCGCCGCCGCCACGTCGAGACAACACGAATCCATGTCGTTGGGCTTGCGATAGTCGACGCGCAACACCGGAACTCCGCTGGCCGACCATTCGTCGCCGAGGCGCTGGTACAGGCCATCGGACGGTCCGAGCATTCCACCCATCGCCCCACCACAGGCGACGATGGCGGCTGACCGAATGGTCACACCGCTCGGGGGCACGTGCCACAGCACCGTCAGCAAACCGCGCATGGTGAACAGCTCCACGTGACGCAACGTCGGCGTGATCATGGCGCTTTGCGATGCCATCACGCCCAGGACGTGAAGAGGTGGCTCCATCGGTTGTACCCTACAAGCACGATGTCGACCCCCCGTCCCATCAACTTCGATGCCATCGACCCCGCACAACGCGAAATCGCGGTGCGCGTCGGTCGTGCGTGGCGTGACCTCCGGCGTGGAGCTTCCACGAGTCGGTTGATCGACTATCTCTTCGGTTCCGGCGACGACGCACTCGAAGTGGGCCAGATGGACACGCTCGACCTGCTCGTCCAGCAACCGTTCTGGCGCATGGGCGATCTGGCCGACGCGTTGCGAGTGGATCCGTCGACGGCGACCCGCGCGGTGCAACGCCTCGAACGTTTCGGATTGGCGTCACGTTGCGCCAGTCCCTCGGACAAGCGCGTCGTGATGGTGTCCATCACCGAAGACGGAATCGCTCGCCATTCCGAGGCGGCCCATCGTCGCCAGGAAGTGATCATGCACATGTTGGGGGTGTTCGATCGTGACGAATTCGAACAACTCGCCTCGTACCTCGAGCGCTTCGTCGGTGCCCTCGACGAATTCGTCGCCGAGGTGAGCGACACCACCAAGAAGAACTGAACGTGGCCGACCGCACCCGCTTCGCCGAGGACGCAATGCCCTATGCCTCACAGTTGCTCGGCACGGCGATGCGCATGACCCGCAATCGATCAGATGCCGAAGACCTGGTTCAGGAAACCATGCTGAAGGCGTTCCGCGCGTACGACTCGTTCGAACCCGGCACCAATCTGCGCGCATGGTTGTTCCGTATCCTCACCAACACCTACATCAACGGTTACAACGCGAAGAAGGTGCGCCCTCACGAGAGCGAGTTCGGTGATCTGGAGAATCTGTACCTCTATCGACATCTACCGCAGTTGGCGAACAAGATCGACGGCAGCAGCGCCGAGGACGAGGTGCTGGCGCTCTTCACCGACGACGAGGTGAAAGCGGCCCTCGAGCACCTTCCCGAGCAGTTCCTTCTTCCCGTGCTTCTGGCCGACATCCAGGATTTCTCCTATCAGGAGATCGCCGACATGCTCGACGTCCCCATCGGCACGGTGATGTCACGTATCCATCGCGGCCGCAAGGCCCTGCAGAAGTCGCTGGTCGACTTCGCCCGAGATCGGGGGCTGATCACGAGCCATGGCTGACTGCAACGACACCATCGAACAGCTCTACGCGTACCTCGACCGCTTCCTCGACGACGAACTGCGTCTCGAGATCGACGAGCATCTGCGGGTCTGCCCCGACTGTCAGGGTCGGTTGGAGTTCGAACACACCCTCAAGATCACCATCCGCGAACGCTCCCGCGAGGAACCCGTGGGCGAGGAACTTCGCCAACGTTTGCTCGACTGTTTCGAAATCGACCTACCCGACGAGTAGGCTGACGACATGCTCGCAGCGAACGTTTGGCACTGGTGGATCGGCGTCGTTCTGACGGTTGTCGGGGTGGCCACGGTCGCGGCCATGGGCGCCGGCTACGTCAAGCAGGTCACGGCCACCCGGTACCCGGGCAAGCGTCAGCGCCGCGGCCACGACGAAGGCTGACCCATCCCCTCTTCGGGGTGCGACGTGACGTGGCGTCAGTCCCCCGTCATCGCCGACGCGCTCACCCGCTGTCGATTCCCATCCTCGGACCACCTGACCTGTGCGGTTTCTGGCGGAGCGGACTCCCTCGCCCTTCTGGCACTGGCGGTGGCCAGTGGCAAGGACGTCACGGCCGTCCACGTCGATCATGGCCTACGTCCCGGATCGGCGCGCGAAGCCGACCTGGTTCGTGACGCGTGCGCGCAGGTGGGCGCCACGTTCGTCGCTCGAACCGTGGACGTGGGTGCCGGACCCAACGTCGAAGCCCGGGCGCGCGCGGCTCGTTACGCGGTGCTTCCCCCCGACGTGCTCACCGGTCACACCGCCGATGATCGAGCCGAGACCATGTTGTTGAACCTGCTCCGCGGGGCGGGTATCGACGGATTGAGCGCCCTGCGCGACATCGGTGGGCCGAGTGGTTCGGTCGGGCACCCGTTGTTGGCGTTGCGTCGCTCGGAGACCGAGGCG
>JAURHL010000228.1 GCA_030833305.1 Acidimicrobiales bacterium
GATGGGCTCGGGCAAGAGCACCCTCGCTCTGCAGATCCATCACAATCTGGCGGTTCGTGATCGCCGCGGCCTGCTGCTCACGAAACTCGACCGTGACGGAACCCAGGTCACCAGTCGATTGGGGGTTTCCGCTCCGGCCGTGGAGGTGTCGGCCGACCTCGATCTTTTCGACCTGGCTCGGTCACGATCGCCACTCGATTTCGTGGTGTGCGACGAAGTGCAGTTCTACTCGGTCGATCAATGCGATCAATTGGCACGCATCGTGGACGAGCTCGGTGTCGACGTCTACGCATTCGGCCTGATCACTGACTTCCGCGGACTGTTGTTCGAAGGTACGCGACGCATGCTGGAGGTGGCCGACGAACGCGTGGAGATGCAGGTGGAGGCGCGCTGTTGGTGCGGATCGCGCGCAACGCACAACGCGCGCGTGGTGAACGGCGTCGTGGTGTACGAGGGGGAAACGGTGGTCGTCGGCGACACCGGTGAAGCCCCCGAGCCGATGTTCGGCGACGTCGTGCGCTACGAGTTGCTGTGTCGACGGCACTATCTGGCCGGCGAGATGGGCTGAACGCGAACGCTCAGTTCCAAGCGCACGGCATGCGCTTGATGCCGTTGATGAACGAACTCTGCAGGTAGGCCGGTTCTCCGGTGATGCGCAAGTTGGGAAGACGACGACGGATCTCGTCGAACATCACCTGGATCTCGCGTCGGGCCAGGTTGGCGCCGAGGCAGAAGTGCGGCCCACCGGCGCCGAAGCCGACCTGGGCCGGCGCCACTGCGCGAGTCACGTCGAACCTGTGCGGGTTCTCGAAGACGCGCTCGTCGCGGTTGCCCGAGGCGTAGAACATGACCACCTTGTCGCCCGCCTTCAGTTCCTGACCCGAGAGTACGGTGTCCTCGGTGACCGTGCGGCGGAAGTGGATCACGGGTGTGGCGTACCGCACGATCTCCTCCACCGCGGTGCGGGTGTGGGTCTCGAAGTCGTCGAACCAGATCGTGCGTTGGTCCGGATTGTCGGTGAGCAACTTCATGCCGTGGCTGATGGCGTTGCGAGTGGTCTCGTTGCCCGCCACCACCAACAAGATGAAGAACGAACCGAACTCCTGGGCGGTGAGACGCTCGCCGTCGACGACCGCGTTCATCATCGCCGAGGTGACGTCGTCCTGGGGATTTCCGACACGGCTCTCGCCCAATGCTTGGGCGTACATGAACATCTCGAGGGCCACGGTCATGAGGTCCTCGTACGAGCCCACGAACTCGGGGTCGCCCACACCGAGGATGACGTTGGTCCAGTGAAAGATCTTCTTGTGGTCCTCCTCGGGGATGCCCATCATGTCGCAGATGATCGCCAGCGGAAGGGCCGCGGCCACCTCTTCGACGAAGTCGCACTCGCCATTGGGGAATCGCTCGATGAGTTCGGTGACCAGTCGAGCGGCGCGGTCTCGCACTTGGTCCTCGATGCGGGACACCTCCTTGGGTGTGAAACCGCGCGAGACGATGTTGCGCAGACGGAAGTGCTTGGGGTCGTCCATGTTGATCATGGATCCGAAGAACTCGTTCATCTCCACCGGAAGGTCGCCGATGTTGCTGCCCTTGCCGCTGCAGAAGAGTTGCGGATTGCGGCTGATCTGCCAGATGTCGTCGTGACGCGTGACGGCGTAGTAGCCGGGGCCGGGCGGGAACGGAGCGTCCTCGATGACGCGCTCCTCGAAGAAGGCGAACGGTTTCTCGTCGCGCAGGGTGCGAAAGGCCCCCTCGCGCCACGCGCGATCGGCGGTCCAGAACTCGGGTGACGACAGGTCGATGTCGCTCAGCGGAACGTGGGGGAGGCTCGTGCTCATGGGGGAGAAGTTAGTACCCGAGCCCGAAACGAACACCAACGAGACACCAATGTCCGCGACGGCCTACATTCCGGAAATGGCCGAATTCACCTTCTTCGTCGATGCCGAGAGCTACGGCTTGGGGGGTTTCGATGCCGCGGCGTTGGCCGCCGACGAGTCCGACCTGTTCGACGCCGGCGTGGACTCCGTCGACATCCCCACCGCCTACGGCTCCGATCTCGGTGATCGCATCCCGGTGCACGTCGTCGGTTCTCCCAAGGGCTTGCGCTTCTACGCCCGTTTGTTGGGCGTGAAGGATGCGATGCAATTGGAAGAACTCGATCGCGTGATCGCCGCGGCGGTGGCCCGCGGCGAGTGACGAGCCGTCGCTCGTTGGTGGGTGATGGTGAGTCGGCCTGTAAGCGGGATTCTGTGAGCCGGGCGAACCCGACCCGGTGACCATCCATCTATGCGGCCTACCCGAGGAGCGACCCGGTTACCCGGGCTGGACGGGCCGCCCGTCTCCTCTGCTTGACCTTGCTCCGGAAGGGGTTTGCCGAGCCACGACGATCACTCGCCGTGCTGGTGCGCTCTTACCGCACCGTTTCACCCTCACCTGATCCGGTTGCCCGGCCATCGGCGGTCTCTCTCTGTTGCACTGTCCGTGAGGTCGCCCCCACCTGGCTCGCGCCAGCATCCTGCCCCGTGGAGTCCCGACTTTCCTCGACGAGTTTCCCCGCCGCGGTCACCCGACCGACTCACCGTCGGGGAGAAGTGTACGGGCGGGCTCAGCCCTCGGCGTCGAGGTATTCGTAGACCATCGAGTTCAGACTCGGGGTCTCGAGGTTCACGGTGGTGCGAATGCCACTCTCGTTGGCGGCACCCAGCGTCACCGGAACCGGCGCTTGGGTTCCGAAGGCCGACGGTGACGCGTAAGCCGCGGCCGGGGTGTCGGTGTCCTCTTGATACTCGGCGGCGATGGAGAGACCCATCGACGACACCAGTCGATCGGGGTTGAGAACGACGCCGAGCAACGCCGCGTGGCGGGCTTCTTGGTCGCCGATGCCCATGGCGGCGGCGCGCAACGACTTGTCGTCGAGCAACGGCACGTACGCCTGATACGTCGCGCCGGCGATGGTCTCGAGCGCGTAGGCCAGGGCCAGCACGTCGGCGGCCGGATCGTCGGTGGCGGGCACTCCGTTCGCCTCGTCG
>JAURHL010000229.1 GCA_030833305.1 Acidimicrobiales bacterium
CGCACACTCATCGAACGGCTCGGCGCCGCACCACTGGCCGAGATCGATCCCGAGGAGTTCACCGACTTCGCCACCATCCGCCCGCACGTGCGACTCGCCGACGGATCCACGCGCAGCATCGTGTGGCCCACCGTCAGCATGTGGTCGGTCACCTCGAACGATCAAGACCTCATCCTCGTCCTCGGACCCGAACCGGCGTTGCGATGGAAGTTGTTCTGCCAGCAGATCATCGGCGTCGCTCTCACGTACAAGGCTCGTAGTGTCATCTCACTCGGCGCGCTCTTGGCCGACGTTCCCCACCGCCAACCCACGCAGGTTCTCGGCACCGCCGTCGACCAGGAGATGATCGACGCGCACGATCTGCAACGCAGTCGCTACGAGGGTCCCACCGGAATCGTCGGAGTTCTCAACGACGCGGCGCATCGCGCCGAGTTGTCGACAGCCTCGCTGTGGGCCGCCGTTCCGGCCTACGCCGCGCAACTGCCCTCGCCCAAGGCCGCCGCGGCGCTCATCGAACGCCTGTCGGAGATCGTCGGTTGTGATGCTCCCACCACGTCGCTCGACGCACAGTTGGACCGCTACGAGGAAGCCATCGATCAAATCATCGAGAGCGACCCGTCGATGGCCTCGTATCTCGAACGCCTCGAGAACATGGACGACGATGAATACGAGGAAGAGGACGATGAATACTCCTTCGGAGACGACGAGTCCGACGACGACGAAATGATCTCCGACTCCGCTGACGGTCCCATCACCGAGGAGTCGCTCGACAGCGAGGCGTTCCTCGAAGAAGTCGAACAGTTCCTACGCAGTCAGCACGACGACTGACGTCAGGCGTCGCCGCGCCACACCGGATCGCGCGGAGCATCGAAGCTCGCGTTCATCGGCTCACCGGCGATCGCCGCGAAAGCCATCGGACCCCACCACTGGACACCCGCGGTGATCTCGGGCAACGAGTCCGCTCGAAACCAGCCGATGTCAGCGGTCTCCAGAGGATGACCCGCCAGATCACCGCCAACGGCCCGGCAATGGAACAGCAACATGTACATGCCGAAGCGGCTGAATCCCATGCGCTGACCATCGACCACTCCCAACAGTCGCAGGGGTTCGCACTCGATGCCGGTCTCCTCGCGGACCTCCTTCACCGCCACCTCGCTCGGTGAGTACCCCACATCGGCCCAGCCGGTGG
The DNA here is from genome assembly GCA_030833305.1 of Acidimicrobiales bacterium. GTDB lineage: Bacteria > Actinomycetota > Acidimicrobiia > Acidimicrobiales > Ilumatobacteraceae > Casp-actino8. The sequence goes on from JAURHL010000229.1 coordinate 1,190, forward strand.
GATAGAGCCAGACTCCGGAATCGGGGCGTTTCACCAGGAGGATCCGTCCCTCGTCGTCACCGACGATGGCGCCCACCGCCACTTTCGGCGTGATGTACCCGGGCACACCTTCGCCGATGGACTCCATCCACTCCTGGACGAAGTGATCCTGCTCGCGTCGTACCTCGAGGGCCTCGTCGGCGGCCGCCTTGATGTCGGCGGCCACGTGCAGGATCTCCTCGTAGCGTTCGCGTTCGTACAGGCTCTCGGTGAAACCCATACCCGTTCGAGCGATGCCGGCCAGTGTTTCGCTCCACCGCACGAGATCGCGCGTGAAATCGCTGGGTGTCGCGCCGGCGTCGTCATCGGACATGACGAGAACCTAGTTCGTCACGATGCCAACGTGAACAGGATGGCGCGCTCGACTTCCTGACGATGGAACGCGTCGATCAGCTTCTCACCGGACGATGTGCGCACGTAAAACGCGTCGACGACCTCGTCGCCGATGGTCTGCACCGACGCATGGCGAATGTCGAGCCCCACCTCGGCCATGGCCTTGGTGACACGGTGGAGGATGCCGTGTTGATCGGGGGCGCGAACCTCGATCACGGTGGCATTCGACGAGGCCTCGTCGAAGAAGGTGACCCGCGGTGGTCCGAGCTCGCCAGCCGAGCGACGTTTGCGGCGATACGTCTTGGCCCGCTCGGCGAGTCGGTATTCGATGGCCAGTTGGCCCCGCAAAGCACGTTCGAGGTTGGTCACGATCGGACCCCACTCGATGGGACCATGCGGAGGAACCACCACTCGGAACTGTGACGCCGCCATTCCCTGTTCGTCGGAGTGCGCTTGGGCACCAAGTACGCCGAGCCCATGAAGAGCAAGCACTCCCGCCACTTTGCTGAACGTTCCCGGTCGGTCGGGGCTGACCACCGTCACCGTGTTCTCGTCGAATCCGATGGTGACCACGCCGCCCGCCATCATCTCGAGCACTTCGGCGTCGGGGAACAGGCGCCATTGCGCCTCCTCCACATCGGCTCCACCGAGCACGAGATGCACGCGACGAACCAGATCGTTCACCAACTCGGCTTTCCACGAGCCCCACGCCGCCGTGCCGGTGGCCAGACTGTCGGCCTCGGTGAGGCCGTGCAACAAGTCGAGCACCAACGGTGATCGCACCTCGTCGGCCACCGACATGATCGTGGCGCTGTCGGCCAGGTCACGACGAGTGGCCACGTCGGGCAGCAACAGATGGTTCTTCACCATCGCGCACAACACCTCGGTGTCATCCCCCGTCAGGCCCAGACGGGGACCGATGCGTTGCACCAATGCCACACCGACCTCGGTGTGATCCCCCGGATAGCCCTTGCCGATGTCGTGGAACAGTGCACCCAGCACCAGCAGATCGGGGCGGGCCACACGGTCGGCCCACGAAGCCGAGTTCGCCGTGGCCTCCCACAGGTGACGATCGACGGTGAAACGGTGGTACGCGTTGCGTTGCGGCTTGCTGCGGTTGGGCGCCCACTCCGGCAACACCTTCACCCACAGTCCACGTTGATCGAGTGCCTCCAACACCGGTATCGCGTCGTGCCCCGTGAGCAACAGCCCGACCAGGTCGTCGATGGCACCCACCGGCCACGGTGACGGCATCGCCGGGCACGACGTGGCCAGACGATCCAGCGTGGGACGATCGATGCGCACTTTGTGTCGAGCCGCTGACGCCGCCACGCGCAACAAGAGCGTGGGGTCGGTCGACGGATCGATGGTTTCGTCGAGGTGCACCTCACCGTTGTGAAGAATGACGCCGGGAGCCAGGTGTTGGTCGGGTACGGGTTTCGCTTTGGCCGCTGCGACGCGAGCCCACA
>JAURHL010000022.1 GCA_030833305.1 Acidimicrobiales bacterium
ATCGCGAACGACCTCGGCTTGTCGGTGCGACCGCTCGTGCCGGACATGCCGCTGAACGACGTGGCCGTCGTCGTGCGCAGCGTGATCGACTATCGAACCGCTGAGATGGCCGACGTGGCCGGCTTCACGGCTCGGGCCCGCGAGGCCGGAGCACTCGTGGTCTGGGACCTTTCGCACGCTGCCGGGGCCGTGGAGTTCGACGTGCACGCTCTCGGCGTGGAGCTGGCCGTCGGCTGCAGCTACAAGTTCCTGAACGGTGGTCCCGGCGCACCCGCGTGGACGTACGTGCACGCCGATCTGCAGGCCAAAGTGAACCAACCCATCCACGGATGGTTCGCACAGAAGGATCAGTTCGCCATGGAACGTCCCTTCGAACCGCACGACGACATTCGCCGCGTGTTGCTGGGCACGCCGCACATGCTCAGCTTGGTGGCCGCCGAGGAGGGCATCGCCTTGTCGGCTCGTGCCGGAATGCCCGCCATCGCTGCCAAGGGGCGCGCGCTCACCGACTTCGCGTTGTCGATCGTCGACGAACTCGAGCTGCGTTCGTCCACCCCACGCGATGCCCACCGACGCGGCTGTCACGTCGCGGTGCATCACGCCGACGCCGCGAATCTGGTCGACCGACTCACGCGTGAGCACAAGGTGATCGCCGACGTCCGCCCGCCCGACATCGTCCGTCTGGGTCTCAGTCCCCTGACCACCCGCTTCACCGACGTGTGGGACGGGCTTCACGCGTTGCGAGCCTTGTTGTGAGCGATCATCACGGACATTCGCACGATCTGAGCGGAATCGACGCGCCGGAACGGGTGGCCCGCGCCGTCTGGATCTCGGTCATCGCCGTCGGTGTGCTGGCTCTGCTGGGAGCGGTCCTGTTGTGGCCGTCGGGCGACACCTCGTCGGACAACTCCTTCATGGACACCAACGTGCAGAAGGCCGAGGTGTTGTTGGTGGAGGTGCTTCCCTGCACCGGAACCACCGAGTCCGACGGGATCGATTGTCGTTGGATCACCATCTCGGTCGGCGAACAGGATGACCGCGGCATCCTGGAACAGTCCGTCGACGGCACTGGTGCGCGCTTGGAGGAGGGCGACCGGATCCTGGTGAGTTCGGCCGACCTCGGCAACGGCACCACGGTGTACAGCTTCCACGATTACCAGCGCGGCACACCGTTGCTGTTGTTGCTCATCATCTTCGTGGTGGCGGTGTTGTTGCTCGGTCGCTGGCGTGGGCTGGGCGCCGTGGCCGGACTCGGCGCCAGCCTGGTGGTGTTGATCGTGTTCATGTTGCCGTCACTGCTGGACGGCAACAGCCCCATCGTGGTGGCCATCGTCGGATCGGTGTTGATCGCCTACATCGCGATCTTCCTCGCCCATGGTGTGAACGTGGCCTCGGCCGTGGCGTTGCTGTCCACGTTCCTGAGCCTCACCCTGACCGGCGTCTTCGGGTGGCTCTTCGTGACGCTGGCCAAGTTCACCGGCTACAGCGACGAGAGTTCCTATTACCTCGACGTGTTGGGTCTCGACATCGACGCGCGCGGCGTGATCCTGGCCGGCATAGTCATCGGCTCGCTCGGTGTGCTCGACGACGTGACCGTCACGCAGGTGAGCGCCGTGTGGGAATTGCGTCGCGCCAATCCCACCGGTTCGTGGACCGACATCTACCGACCGGCCATGACCATCGGTCGCGATCACGTCTCCTCCACGGTCAACACGCTCTTTCTCGCATACGCCGGCGCGTCGTTGCCCCTTCTCTTGCTGTTCACCCAAGCCCGACAGTCCACCGGATCCATCGTGGGCAAGGAAGTCGTGGCCGTGGAAGTGGTGCGTTCGTTGGTGGGCTCCATCGGGTTGGTGGCATCGGTTCCCATCTCCACCGCTCTGGCCGCCATGGTGGTGGGCGCGACAGCCGATCGAAAGTCGCGATGATCCCCTACGACGACGTATTGCGCGAGACGATTCGTCGCAACATCGCACGTCATCGCCGGTTGGAGCAGACCGCCGACGGTCTCCGTCGGGCCGCGGTGGCCATCGTGCTCATCGACAGCGAACCCGACGACCATGTCGATCCCTTCCCGGTGAGCGACAACCCGTTGCGTGGTGTCCCCGGTGACGTCTCCGGTCTCGATGGCCGTGTGTACGGGGTGTCGGGCGGGGCGGCGTTCCTGCTGTGTCGCCGGGCCGCGCGCATGAATCGGCATGCGGGTCAGTGGGCGTTGCCCGGCGGGAAGATCGACGGAGACGAGACGGTGGTGGAGGCCGCGTTGCGCGAGACCCACGAGGAGCTCGGCCTGCGACTCGACCAATCGTCCGTGTTGGGCCTGTTGGACGACTACACAACACGCTCCGGATTCGTGATGACACCGGTGGTGATGTGGGCCGGGGCACACGCCGAGATCGTCCCCGATCCGGCCGAGGTGGCGCACGCGTACCGCATCGGACTGCACGAACTATGTCGTCCCGATTCTCCCCGCTTCGTGGACATCCCCGAGAGTGATCGCCCGGTGGTGCAGATTCCCTTGGGAGGCGACCTCATCCACGCCCCCACCGGTGCCGTGCTGTTGCAGATGCGATGGGTGGCCGTCGAGGGACGCATCGACGAGCGCGTCGATCACCTCGAGCAACCGGTCTTCGCGTGGTCCTGAACTTCGTGCCGAATTCTTGAAACAGTCGCGTCGACCGGGCGACGAAGATCGTCCCGTGTCGAGTCGTCACGAGCACCACTTCCTGATCGGATCGTTGTTCGTGGCCGCGGGTTCGGCGGTGTTGGCGATGACGTACGTCCCGACGCACCGTGCGGTGGCATGGTGGGCGGCTCTGCCCATCATCCTGGTGGGTGCCAACATCAGTGCCCGCCGAACCACACCGGCCGGAATCCGACGCGACAGTCGCGACGTCATCCTGTCGCCCATCGGTCAGTTCCTCTTCGCCGCCGAGTTGTTGCTTCCTCCGGTGGCCTTGCTGGCGGTCGCGGTGTTCGCGCCCACGTCACGGGTGTTCGCCGACTCGTGGCTTCATCGCTCGCAACGAGCGACCACCATGTTCGCCGGAAGCGCCGCCTTCTGGTTCGTCGTCGACGACTCGCGCGGGCTCACACGGGACTCCAACGCCTATCGCACGGTGTTGGCGTGCGTGGTGGCGATGATCGTTCACACGTTGGTGGAAGCGGCCTTGGTGTCGGCGCGGGTGGCGCTCACCAACGGCGACCGCGCGACGTCGTCCATCGTGTGGACCCCGTACGCCGCGTTGCGCGACATCTGGGAGCTGTCCATCGGAGCGGTGGCGGCCTTGTTGACCTTCGAACACCCCGTGCTGGTGATCGTGGTGGTGCCGCTGTGCTGTCTCGCCAGCGAACACATCCGACTGGAGAGTCGATCACGCTTGGCCCTCACCGACTCGCGTACGGGACTGTTGAATCCTCGGGGTTTCGAGGAGGTGGCCGACCACGAATGGCAACGCGCCGAACGGGGCATGCACCGGATCTCGTTGGTGTTGGTGGATCTCGATCTTCTGCGCGAGGTGAACAACGTGCACGGTCATCGAGCCGGCGACGCGGTGATCGCCGCCGTCGGTCGCATCCTGATGTCGTCCAGTCGTTCCACCGATGCGGTGGCCCGCCTCGGGGGCGAGGAGTTCGCGTTGCTGTTGCCCGACACCGACCTGGAGACTGCCACCATGGTCGGCGAACGTCTGCGCGAGACCGTGGCGAACACCCGCATTCCCACGCCCGTCGGACCGCTCGGCGTGACGGTGTCGTGCGGTGTGGCGACGCGGGTGGGATCCGAAACGATGGACGCGTTGTTCGACCGCGCCGACACGGCGTTGTACGACGCGAAGAACGGCGGGCGCAACAGGGTGTCGGTGGCCAGTCGGGAGAATGACGACACGCGCGTGGCCCGTCGATCCAACGCCGCCTAATCGGGAGCGTCAGCCGACCAGCCCGACCCTTCGATGAAGTAGTCGGGTTCCGCGTCTTCGTCGGCCTCGAAGCTGGGCCCGGCGATGAATCCGGTGATTCCCGTGACGGTGACCGTCGTGCAGCGATCGAGAGCCACGATGACGGGCATCGCGTCCGTCCATGCGATCTCGTCACCCGCTTCCGAGACCCGCACCACGACGTCTTCATCGAGCGAGTCACAATTCGCACGAACCTCGTCCACGGCCCGGTCGATGTCGGCGTCTCCGTATCGGCCGACCAGGTGTTCCGAGTCGACACCGACGGCCGTGACGATTCCCGACACCACGGCCACCGACGCGGCGAGCCCCGGCACCAACCATCGCGGTGCTCGTGATGCGACGGTTTCCACCACGACCACCACACCCATGATCCAGATCAACGCCGACAGTCCGGCGACGGGCAACAACAGGTAACGGTAGAAGGGGCCCGAGGTGGTCTGAACGAGCACCGCGGTGAGCGCGATACCTGACCACGACAGTGCCGTCACCGTGAACGCGAAAGGAGCGCGACGTCGGGCTCGCCACACCGCCCACGACAACGAGACGGCGACCACGACCATGAGAATCTCGAACACACCGAGTTCTCCGGCCTCGATGTACGGACTGGACGGACCGAAGAAACGGCCCATCGCCGACGGGCCGAGCCCGACCAACCGGGCGACCGTGGTCCACACGTCGCCGGACGCCCAGCCCCGGTCGGTTCCGGTGGCCACGTCGAAGAGATTCCCGTCTCCTCGGACCAGATCGACGAGCGGGAGCAACCAGATCAGCAAAGCGAGCATCGAGGTTCGCGCCAATGCCGACCGACGCCCCTCGTGGTTCCAACGACGACGCAACTCACGAACCACCACAAGAGCGGCGATCACCACCACCGGTGCGGTTCCGACATGCGTCTGCACGGCGAACGATCCGAACACGACGAATCCGGTCAGCCATGCCCATCCGCCCGATGTGGCGAATCCGGCCGCCAACACCACGGCCAACGTGGCCCACGACATGGCGGTGAAAGGGTTCCACGGCTCGCGGAAGTGGTTGATGTCGAAACGCCACACGAAAGCCACCAGTGCGGCAACGGCAACCATGAATCCCGTCGAGGTGAGGCGCTTGCGGAACGCCCACACAACCAACGCCATGGCCGCCACGTGCACGGCGACCGCGGCCACCTGATGTTCGGCGAAACCGTTGCCCGGAAGCAGGCGCGCGATCGACGACCACACGAAGGTGATCGGCCCGGGGTGGCGCCAACCTTCGCGCGAGTACATGCCGGTGAACTGTTCGCCCCGCAGGAACGCGCGTGTGCCCAATTCGAGCGCCGAGTAGTCGCAACACGGCAGTCGACGGTCGGACAACTCCGTGAGTTGCTGGATCGAAAGCACCACGAAGGGCACGGCCAGACCGACCACCACGAGCCAAGGTGAGCGGGCCAACATCCTCGATCCGCGTGCCTCGTTGCGGTGTTCGTTGCCGACGCTCATTGCCACCAGTCTCGCCGATCCCGACCTCATTTGTAAGTTCTCGGTAGGAGAGGTCCTCTTTCCATTGCATTCCCTATCGCCATGCCGTTTGATGAACACGTACTCACTCATCAGGAGAATCCATGAATCCTCGTTCCGAACTCCCCCAGTACCTCGATCGTCGTCGAGCCTTGGCCGTTTTCGGTAGCGGTCTCGGCACGCTGGTACTCGCCGCGTGCTCACGAGACGACTCGACCACGACATCGACGGCGACCACGGAGCCTGGCAACAGTGTCGGTACCACAACTCCGGCGGTACCGGTCACCGAAGTCCCGTCTTCGAGTGTTGTCGCCAACTGCGAAGTCATCCCCGAAGAAACCTCGGGGCCGTTCCCCGGCGACGGATCCAACGGTCCTGACGTGTTGTCCATCGATGGTGTCGAACGAGGCGACATTCGCCCCAGCATTGGGGACGCTTCGGGCATCGCAACCGGCACCCAGCTCACGATCGAACTGACGATCGTCGATTCGTCCACTGCGTGTTCACCGAAGGCTGGGGCCGCCGTGTACCTGTGGCACGCCGACAGCGACGGCCGTTACTCGATGTACTCGAGCGGGGTCACCGACGAGAATTACCTACGTGGAGTACAGGTGGCCGACGCCAACGGAAGGTTGTCCTTCGTCTCGGTTTTCCCCGGTTGCTACGACGGCCGCTGGCCCCACGTGCACTTCGAGGTGTACGCGACGCGAGCCGACGTGAACACTGGTCGCCCCTTGGTGACGTCCCAGTTGGCCTTCCCCGCCGCCGCCTGCGAAGTGGCGTACGACGCCACCGGCTACGAGCAGAGCGCTTCCAATCTGACGCGGGTTTCGTTGGACTCCGACATGGTGTTCCGTGATGGTGCGGACCGGCAACTGGCCGTCATGAGTGGCAACACCACCGAGGGGTTCACGGCCTCGTTGACGGTCGTCGTGTGACGCTGACCTTCCACGCCAACCAGATGATCACGAACTGCAGGGGCAGGCGGGCGTACGACACCACGCGCTCTGACAGTTCACGATCACGCCAATCCCAAACCATGTAGATGTTGGCGGGATACACCGCGACGAAGAGAACGATGGCCGCCAACGCGCCATCGCGGCGATAACGCGCGCTGATCAACATGGCTCCGATGACGAGTTCGGCCACACCGCTGGCGTAGGTCCAGAAGCTCTCATTCGGCGGCAACCACGGCGGCACGATGTCGTTGAAGAAGTCGGGGTTCACGAAGTGCTGCACGCCCGCCAAGAACACGAACACGCCCATCACGACGCCCACTCGGTCCCATCGCTTCGACGCGCCGTTCATTCGCTCATCCATGGAACCCGACCCTACGTGGTTCTCCCTGGTTCTTCTGGTGGCAGAAACGACCAGAATCTGGTCGTTTCTGCCACCAGTTCCACCAGGGGACCTCGAGATCTTGGAGTGATCAGCCGGTGGGACCCATCGTCAAGGTGCCGGGCGTGCCGGTGAAGTACCAGCCGCATTCGCCCGTTCCGTTCCAATCGCAGTTCTGAATGGAGTTGCCCGCGTACAGGTTGAACGCGATCTGCCCCGACGTGCCCGCGATCGGGGTGAACGTGCTTCCCGGACCGCCCGAGGGGCCGACTTCCTCCCATTGCCCGTTTCCGCCGCTGTAGACGCCACAACTGCTGGCACCGCGCCAACTGCAGCGGCTGTCGTTACGAATCCAATTGCCGGTCGGTGGGCCCGTCGGCACGTATGACGTCGTGGTCGCACCGTACGACGGCATGGTGGTCATCGTCGTGGGTGATGTACCGGTACCTCGTGCGACCGTCGTCGTTCCCGCAATGGCGCGGACCGTCGTCGTCGTGGCACGAGCCTCGGTGGTGGTCGGCTCGTCCGCCACCGTGGTGGAAGTCGTGGCATCACTCGTGGTCGTAGAGGTCTCCGATTCGACTGTTCCGTCGACTGCCTCTTCAGAACACAGAGAGATGATCGAACGTTCGCCGGATTCGAGATCCTCGAAGTCGAATTCGCCCGGGTAGGGCCCTTCGTTCAGGTTCACCGTCGGGGGATCAATGAACACTTCCCCACTTCCCATGTCCCGCAGTTCGAAACTGCCCGGTCCGTCGAAGGTTTCGACGCAAACTGCCCGATCCGTGAAGCTCACCGATCCGACGTTGTCGTCGCCGCAACCGATCATCACGACCGCCCCCAGCAATCCGATCATCGACGTCCTCAACACGGGGCTATACATGTTCATTTTCATCCGATCCATGGGTCTGAAAAACGTTACAGACCCTATCGGTGTCGGCCCCGTGGAATTGCGATCCCCACATCGGAACTCTGAGTGCGCGCCCGGAGAGACTCGAACTCCCAACCGTCTGATCCGAAGTCAGATGCTCTATCCATTGAGCTACGGACGCCTTGACATCGAAACTATCGGGGTCAGCGGAAGGGTCAATGCCCCTCGGCGAAAACGTGCACCAGATGACGGGCCAGCAACTCGTTCAAGTCCTCGACCGTGATGCCGAGTCGCTCGTGGACCGAACTGGCGAAAGTCGCACCGTCGGCGAAGTCGAGAAGTACTTGGTGCATCGGAACGAAGCCATACGTCGCCTGCAAGGACTCCCAGTTGAACATCCCCAGCGCATACTTGAAGTAGTCCTGCGTCGGGCCGCACGAGACATGAGGCTGGTACATCGATTCGAGCACCTCCACCCACTGATTGACGTCGAATTCGTCGGCACCGGGCTGGTACTGACGCACGATTCCCTTGAAGTTGTTCCGTTGGCCGACGGACGACCCCCGTTGGGCCATTACGTCGTATTGGAGCGCACCTCCGTACAACGATGCCTGTCCTTCGATGTACCAGCAAGGAACATCGGCGGGGAATCGTCCGGTCACACTGAACTGATACCAATGAGTCGCTTCGTGATTGACCGTGTTCGCGTTCGGAAGATCCGTGTATTCCGAACCGATCACGCTGTACTGAAGGATTCGATACTCAGGAGTGCCCGGTCGAAGTGGCTTGGTGTACCCACAGAAAGATCTGGTGGTCAACTTGCAATGGCCGAGCATGTCTTTATCCGAATCCCAGTTGTAACCGGCGTCGAGACCCTCTTGTTCGGTGACGAATTGGTACCACCACTTATAGTCCCTCTCGCTCATGATGACCCAGACGATGGGAGTCACGGCACTGCCCCCCATCGAGGCGAGCCACGGTTTCAAGGCTCGCTCGTACGCGACGATGGCCTCCGTGGCTTTCTCCCGATCCACCGTCGGCGACATTACGTGTTCGATCGGAAAGGTCTCCCCGCCCTGGGCCGCGAGATACGCGTCCCAAATATCGGCATAAACGACCTCCCAGTCTTCGGGAACACGCCCGATGGACGCGGCGGTGGTGGAGGTCGTCGTGCGCGGAATCGATGTCGAAGTTGATGGGGCGGGCGACAGATTCGTTGCTACCCCGTTGCTGCACCCGGCCATGACGATGATCAGGGTGGCGGCGACGCGGAGAATCGTCGACGTCTTCATCGGCTCGACCATCGTGCAGACATGAAGAACAATGTAGGTCGAAGCCGCCCCGGACCGACAGAAAACGGCGACCCGTTGGCCGCCGTTTTCTGTCGCGCACTTGAAGGGACTCAAACCCCAAACTCTGGGTTCCGTAGGGCTGCACAAAAGGGTCCTGCTGAACCTCTGGGCGGCGCTTGAGCGCCCGAAACACAAGTCCGATGACGGCGAGAGCTAGGAGACGACTACCGAACTGATCTCCACACGTAACCACGGCATCAATGAGTCGAAACTGACTGGAGACATCAGGGGGCTTACGACTTCTTAGTCGAGTCCTGAATATTCTGCTACCAAACCTTCTCAGGGAGTTTGGCATCAAGATGGCTGATACCACCAGAAAATCGAGAACTGATCAAAGTCAAGAAACCGATGAACGTATCGCCCGCGCTGCTATTGAGCTCGTCAACGAGGTCGGACCCGATCTTTTCACCGTGACTGAACTCGCCCGTCGAATTGGTCTGACCACCGGTGCGGTCTATCGCCGATTTGACTCTGGAGATGACATCCTGAAGGCGATTTGGTGCGATTGCTGGTCGAGTCTTCGAGGATTTGCCGAAGCCTCGTATTTCGGAAATTCACGCTCCGAATCTGAGTTCGACGTAGCTGTTTCCGAATTCGTCAAACCTTCGTCGAAAGCACGAGCCGCCGCGTTGATTCTGACGTGCTCCCGTCGCCTCGCATTGATCCACCAACCAGTTAAAGATGACGTCTGGCAATTCTGTAGTCCCACAGAAGGTACGGATCCCGTCGAGATGGGTTTGAGGTTTTCGAGCCTGAGTCTCGCTCTGGGTCGGTGCCTGTTGTCAGAGGTCGTGACCGTTGATTCAGACGCAATTCGCGAAATTTCCTGCGCCATGATCGGAACTCCTAGTCCTCACGAGCTGGTCAGGGTGGACTCTTCACCAAGGATCTATGAGTTGGTCAATCAAGCGCAGATCGACGCTGATCTTCTGATTGCAGGGGTGTCACTCATCTCTCAGGTTGGCTTCGAGGGAACGACTGCCTCTCGAATTGCCCGGGAAACCTCAAGGCCGTTTTCGCAGTTCGACAAGCAATTCGGTAGCAAGATCCGCCTCATGGAGCGGCTGGTCGAGAGTCTCATTCCGCCTGTGTTGGATTTCGAGAACCAGATGAGAGATGCGCAGGGGCCTGTGGACTCTCTTGCTGCAATGAAAAGTTGGAATGCAGTCGAAAACTCGACGGTCAGGAAGCTCGTCGCGGAAATCGTGCTGGTCGCCAATGTACGAGAGCCCATCCGCAACCTGGTCGCGGCCAAGTTGACGTCCAGGGCTCAAGTGTTATCCGATCTTGGTGTCGAGGGAATCGGTCTAGTAAGGGGGGCCTGGCACTTCGGAAGTGCCTACTTCGTGGGAATGAGCACTCTCGGGCTGTTGGTCCCCACCGGCGACATGGATTTCAGCGGAGCGGTGACGGCCTTGATCTCGATGAGAGACCTGGTCGTCGAAGCAGTCACCGCCCGGTTCCCAGGCGCTCCACCCGCCCCGCAGGTGTTGTAGCAGAACAGACTTACTCGACATTAGGATAGGCTCTATCTAAAACGGGCCCGAATTTGGCGGGTGCCAACGGTAGATGGGGACTTCCAATGCGAATAATTTCTCGTTTTGTTGTGTCAAGCGTTGTTGTCGGTCTCATGGCGACCACACTCGTCGTCACGCCCACGCGGTTTGATCTGGCTGCGCATGCAGTTGCCGAACAGGTGGGGCCCACGGGAAGTTGCTCGAACCCCGAAACCGCTACCCCGTATGCATTTCCAACTCCGAGCGCTACCGTCAACGACCTTGGAGTCGTGACCGTTGGAGGTCCCTATCCGACCGACAAGTCATTGAGAGCCGAAGTCGAGTTCAGTGGCGCAGGGGTCGAGCCCGAGATATTCACCCACACGCCAACGGTGTACGAGGCAGTCAATCGACACAATTATTGGGTTCCGAGCGTCTACAAGTTTCGGCCGTCCGTTCCGGGACCAAAGCAGCGTGTGCGCGTGAGATTACGTGCCACGTTCTGGCTTGATGGGCATCTACTCGACCAGTGCACGAAGTGGTCGGACTACTCGAACTCATTCGATATCAATCCCTCCGCGGCGCAGAACGCAGTTCCGTTGTGCAATCAGCAGTCGCGGTGGGCGTCCGATGCGTTGGGTCAGATCAGGTATTGGATTCCAGCGACGTCGGTCGTTGAAGAGATCGACAACTCTCGGTCACCCGTGATTTCGTCGACCCTGAATCGTGACGCCGCAGACAATTCTCCCATTAAGTTCAGCTGTCCGGCGGGCGGGTTGTACAACCCTCAGTCAACACTCCGGTCCCTCGTCGTTCTAGGTGACGACCCGTTCACAGCTGGCGATCAGACCTGCAAGGGAACCGTTTCTGGTGTTCAGGAATCACGTCAAATCAGCCTCCAATTCGGCCAGGTCGGACCGTGCTATATCCATTCGATTCCGTCGGAGATTTACGACAACGTCAATTTCTCAGGCGGTGCTGAAACGATCACGATTACGAGCGCACGAACGGAACGGGCACGCTCGGTTCCTAATTGGGGATCAACGATCCGAGTGTTCGTCGGCGCAGTAGAAATCGCGTCAAATTCGATTACCCGCAATTCTTCTACGTCAGTCTCGTTCACCGTTACAAACGGTCAATTCGCATCTGGACCCCAGACGGTGTTCATCACCGACGAGACTTCTCCTGCATACGTCACGAGAATCAACATCAAACCAATCACTACCGACATCTATGCCGATTGTGCGATTGGACGTGTCGTCGCACCGAATGAAGTTGAATTCACTTGGTACCCGGTGACTCAGGAAACATATAGCGAATCGGAGTGTGTCACCTCGTCGAGCGGAACACCGATCGAACCGCGTCCCGGAACCGGCATCAACAACTTCTCGTTCACTCGAGGTCCGGTCTATGGAGGTGTATATCCATACAACCAGGGTTATCGCGGAACGGTTGACGGCCACGAGATCCAATCATGGACATCGAGTTTTCACACTGACCGCTCCACGCCTTCGGCAACAACAGTCGATACCAGTGGCAATGGGAGGCTTGAGTATTTCCTGGAGGTGAACAACTTCGAGTTCGGCGCGACCCCCTCGACTACTTCGAACTGGAATTACGACGTTCATCGGGGAATTGTGCAGATCACACCATTGAACCAATCCGCGCTGGTGTTCAAATATCACGGCTTCCTTGACGAGCAAGTCACAGACAATTCGCTCTCTGGCGACACGACGACTCTCCTGAACTTCGGAGGCACGAACGACGGACGAGGAAATCCTTGGAATGCAAAGATCTACGCCGAGAAGACGCTTCTGGAGGTCACCGGAGGTCAGGGAGAGGGACTGATTACCGGAAGCACCGCGTTAGGGAACGGGGCGATCGCCGGCGACAGCTGTTCGATCACTTCGGACCTCGTGCTGCTCGCAAGCCAGACGACCCCTGGTCACACATTCGAATGCGTCGTCACCATCAAGAAGGCCGCGAGTGGTCTATTCCGAGCACAAACAATCACACGTATTGCCGAGATCCGTATCGTGCCCAATGCCGCTGCTATCACTCGGTCGCTCGAGCCTGTCGTCGTCGAAGATGCACGGCTGAGGCAGTGGGTGACGTCGGGCACCCTGACCAGCCAGACCGCTCTTGATCTCAAATTCGAGGATGTAGCAACAGGTCAGGACCTTTTCACGAACATCATGCACGAAGTTCAGGTAAAAGACATCAATGGCAATTGGGTTCAGTTCAGCTCGTCTGCGGGAACCGGCAAATTCGGCTATTGCGCCACCTCAACGGCCGCTAACGCGTCATGGGTCTGTGAGAAGTATGGATCATTCGGACAACGTCGCTCCGTGCCCCCTATTACGCCATTCGTGCAGGGACAGGCGTACACGTTCCGAGTGAAGACAACTGCGTTGTCTCAGCAGCCTGTCTATTCCGATGAATTCGAACTGATCGCAGATTATGCGCCGGCCCCTCTCAATCTCTCACGCACCGGCGGCACAACAGCGGTGTACCTGTCGTGGGCGCTTCCCGAAACGTCGCTTCCAGCGGGCGACAATGCCGGAGTGAACTACCACCTCAATAACGGGATTGGTGCCTTCGAGGTCCAGGTGTCGCGCGATGCCGCTTTCACATCTCCTACGACGATCACCGGTCGCGAGTGGGCAACTTCATATACGTGGTCGGACTCGACAGCAGACTCGTTGAATCCGTATTACTTCCGAGTCCGAGCGATCGGAAACCAACTTGCGAATGGCTCGCAGGGATCCGTCGCGCGGAGTACATGGTCGAATGTCATCGAATACACCCTCTCCGCTCCGATCATCTCGACTGCGCAGCAAGTCGGTAACCGCATCGAGTTCGAGTGGACGTCCAATCAACCCGTGGCACAGTTTCCCGTCTGGGACGCTGGACTTTCTCAGTACGTCAACCATGTCGATGGAATCGCTGGATTTCAGTTTCAAATCGTCAATCAGTCCCAAAGTAGGTTCGCCGGGCCGTGGGCTGGGTCAATCAACGAACTGACCGTCGACAGATACAGATGGTCGTGCTCGGGAACTCCGCCTCCGGCTGAAAACCCGAACACGCCTGCTCGGGAGACATCAATGGGTAAATCGCCCGAAGCCGGGGAGTCGTGCCGAGCATCGTTCAACACCGTGTGTAGCGGCTCGAGTTGGCCCGCACCTGGATGTGAAATTAGAGGCCTTGAGATTGGCGAGACATATTTCGTCAGGGTGCGGTCATATAACTTCCTCGGCGCCGCGTCAGGGCAACGATTCTCGCCGTGGTCGAACGTGGAACTGGTGACCTTTGGTCGAGCTCCGCAGGCGCCGTCGATCGAAGCCGATCCGGGCCCATGTCGACTGACTGTTCGCTGGACCCCACCAGCAGACAGAGGCGGACTGCCGATCGATAATTTCGAAGTCGAATATGTAAAGGTCCTGAGTCAAAATCCGCCGACGTTTGATGAAGCGACGCGTACCGTTTTGAAGTTCCCCGTGAAGTCGAACAGTCCGGTGAATCAGAGTTCGGACGACATAGAGACGTCCGCGGTGATCACAGACCTTGAAGGTGGATCGTCATATTTCGTGAGGAGTTTCGTCGTCAATTCCGTCGGTAGGTCGTCTACAGGGCCCAACTCGACTGTGCTCCAATCAGCCGATGGATGTTCCGAAACAGGTGCCCCGACGAGTAGCTTCCCGGGTGAGGTTGTGTCGTATTTGACTCCTACAGACGAGTCAGACCTACTGACGTCAGGTGACGTCGGTGCACAGCTCTCAATTGACGGAGAATTCCGAACTGTCGACACTCAAGTAGACGATGGGACATTGTCCGTGGTCGATGACTCCCTCGAGATCACCATGGACCTCGAAGGCCAACGCGGAGAAGTCGATGCAATTCCGGACGTCGAACTTCAGACTCTTCGTTTCTACACCGACGGCAACGGCGTCGCCTCAGGAACCGGTTTCAAACCCGGAACTATCGCTGAGGTATGGCTGTTTTCGGATCAGATTTTTCTCGGAAATACAGAGGTGCAGGCTGATGGTTCATGGGAGAAGGTCTTCAGGGTTCCCAGCGACATCGAACTAGGGCTACATACCATCCAAGCTGAAGGAGTGACCGTTCTCAACGAGGAGCGCTCGCTGTTGGCCGCAGTACGGGTTGCCGAGGCCCCCGCTTCGGGTTCACCGACGAACACAAACCCTGGCGGAGGATCATCCACCGTTACGGTCCCAACGGTCGAGTCCAATCTTCCGACGCGTCCCAGTCTTCCGGCCACGGGACGAGATTTGGTCTTGTGGCCAGCTGTCGTCATGCTCGGAGGCGCCGCGATTTGCGGTCTGGTGCGTCGGCGCCTCGTTCGGTAAGCGTGCGGTCTCCGGGACTGCGAGGGTCAGTCACAAGGTGATCGACTCGAAATCAGTTCTACGGAGTACGTGCGAACGTTCTTAGCCGTCCTCAACAGCATCGAGTACACACCTGAGCCCGGTCACTCGGTGCTCATGTTGGGAGTTCGAATCGGTGAACTGATTCGGGGGCGGCGCCAAACGCCATTCGGTCTGTAAACGACCTCGAATTGATGATCGAGGCGAACGATGTCTCCGTGCGAGAAAATGACCAGGGGCCCCGAAGGAAACCCCTGGTCATCTGGCGCGCTCGAAGGGACTCGAACCCCTAACCTTTTGATCCGTAGTCAAATGCTCTATCCATTGAGCTACGAGCGCAACGCCCACAGTCTACGGGCACCCTCGCGTTGCCACTACCTGTCACAACCCGGCCCGCGGCTCGTTATGCCTCCCGAGCAGTGCATTTCCACGCACCATGCCCAGGAGGCACCATGAAAGTCAGGATTCCCGTCGTCGCGACACTCGTTCTCGCCGGTTTGGCGATACCCGCCCAGCAGGCCTCGGCCGGTTCGAACGTCGGTTTCGTGCCGTGCACGCAGCAGACCACCACCAATTGCTACACCCTCACGGTCAACGGCAACCCCGCCCCCGCCGACCTGTTGGCCGTGGTGGCCCTCAACACCGACGACCAGTCGAACACCGAGGCCGAGATCCATCTCTACGACAAGACCGGAGTCAGCGGAAACTCCAGTTACACGGCGTGGGACGACGCTCCGCGCGATCAGGACGGTGCGAAGGGGGGCCGACTGGACATCTCCAACCTCGTCGGACCGAACGACGTCATCACCCTCACCCTCGTGCACTCGGCGTCGCTAATACCCCAGTGGTCCATGGTCCACGGACTCGACGTCGACGTGCAGTACTCGTTGGACAACGGCACCCTCACCACCACACTCAGCGGAAAGTCGGCGATCGTCGCGCTTCCGGATCCGGCCGTCAAGCGCAACTGGGACGACCCCTCCACGGACTACACGGGCAAGTGCGGTCACGTCGGTACCTACGACGTGGTCTGCGATGTCCAACGAGCCACCGCATCCGCGCTCACTTTCTTCGCTCGCTTCCGCACGTTCGTCGATCCGAACGCCTTCGGATTCCCCGGTCTCTGGATCTCCACGAACGCCACGTGGTACCAGTTCCCCCGCCTCGGCTCGGATCGCCGCAGTCTCGTCGTACCCACTGGTGCGCCGCACGAACTGCCCGACGGAACGGTCCACGTGGGCATCACCCGCGCCTACCTTCCATCGAATCTGTTCACCTCATTCGGAGTGGATTTCACACAGGAAAAGGTGCGGGAACTACTGAAGGTGTCCCAGGAGAAAGAGGGCGTCGTCACCGAACTTCCCGTCACGTTGACGTTCGATGCCAGCGGAGTGCTCGTCGATCTGCCCGAACTCACGTTCTCGGCGCCGGTTCTCACCTTCGGCGCCACGACCACGCCGAATCTGCCGGCCACGGGCTCCAGCCCGCTGATCGTGATCTACGCGTTGCTGTCGACACTGAGCGGCGTGGCCCTCGTGGCCACCCGTCGCCGACGCGTCAGCTGACCGGGCACCAGTTGGCGGTGCACCACGGTCGCCAACTGTTCGACCGTTGCCACGTGACCACGGCCATGCGGGCGTTGATCACGGGGTCGAACAGCTGGCTGCGGTCGGTGACGCCGTAGTTGGCCATCCACTTCTTGTGGCTGTTCCAGTTCAACTGGAACAAGCCCACGCAACAACCGGTCTCGCTGAGGTTGCTCCAGCGGCTCTCGCGATTCGCCACGTAGAAGGCATCGGCTTCCAACTCGTCGGGCCACGCGTCGCGCACGATCTGTTCCAGTTCGGACCGAGAATACCGACGGGTGGTCACCGGACTGGCGGCCGGCTGGGCGGCGGCGGTGGGCGCCGCCTGAATGGAGGCTCCGACCGGCAGACAGATCGTCTGCCCCGGCAACAGCGTGGACCGCAGGTTCTTGCCGTTGGCGATGGCCAGATCGGTGGACTTCACACCGGCCTTGGCCGCGATTCGGCTCCAGGAGTCCCCGGCCTGAACCACGTAGGAATCCCCGCACCGCGAGGTGGCGGTGGTGGGCGGGGCGTCGTCGGCGGCCACTTCGGCCCCCGGCGGCAGGCAGATCTCGTCGCCCACCATCAAGGGCGACCGGATGGTGGTGTTGTTGGTTCCGGCCAGGGTGCTGGCCTTCACGCCGGTCTTGGCCTCGAGGCCGTACCAGGAATCGCCGGCCCGGATCACGTACGTAGAGGCACACACCACCACCGGTGCGGGTTCGGTGGTCGGGGCCGCGGTGGTGGGAGCGGGGGACGCGGTGGTGGGCGGCACGGTGACGGCCTGGCCCTGGATCACCATGGCGATGGTGGTGGTCGTGGAGGCCGCGGACGGCTGGGTGTCGGCGGCCGCATCGAACTCGACGATGGCGGCGGCTCCACCCGTGGACGGAGCGGTCACGGGGGTGCGATCACCGCGCGAGGCCCACACCACGGGAGCCACCAGGGCGCCCACGAGAACCATCAGACCGAGGCGACGGCCCAGCAGATTGCGGGTAGGGGCAACCCCCGACGGGCCTCGACGAGGCCCTCGGTGCTGTCCGCCACGACCAGAGGGAAACTGGTTCGGCCACGAGGAGCTGTTGTAGGTACTCATGTCGAATCACATCGCCGTCGTTTCCGTTGACGGCGCCCGACCAGTGTGGTCGTCGACTGCCGGTAACACAACAGCGCCACCAACCCTCAACCACTGGTTGAGCCCCCTTTGTCCACAGGACTCCG
>JAURHL010000230.1 GCA_030833305.1 Acidimicrobiales bacterium
TCTTTCAGCGAGGTCGAATCCACCAAATCCGTTTCCGACATCTATGCCCCGGTCAACGGCACCGTCACGGCCGTCAACCCGGATCTGGCATCGGACCCCTCGTTGCTGAACTCCGATCCGTACGGCGCCGGATGGATCTGTGAGATCACGTTCGCCGGCACGATCGACTCCGCACACTTGTTGTCTCCCGATGAGTATTCGACCCTGATCGGCGCCTGACATGTCGACCTTTTGCACCAAATGCGG
Organism: Acidimicrobiales bacterium; assembly: GCA_030833305.1. Taxonomy (GTDB): domain Bacteria; phylum Actinomycetota; class Acidimicrobiia; order Acidimicrobiales; family Ilumatobacteraceae; genus Casp-actino8. The sequence goes on from JAURHL010000230.1 coordinate 247, forward strand.
TCACAAGAACCAATCGGAGGCGTTCTTCTGCAGTTCGTGCGGCAACACCCTCGAGGTGGACGGCGACAAGACGGTCGTGATCGCCAAGGTCGATCCGCTGCAAGACGCTCTCGGTCCCCAGGACAATGCCTCGATCGATCTACGTTCCCTCCCGACGGGTGCGGCCACCCTCATGGTGCGAAGCGGACCCCAAGCCGGTGAGCGCTTCGTTCTCGCTTCGACCATCACCCGACTCGGTCGTCACCCCGACAGCGACATCAGTCTGGACGACGTGTCGGTGTCGCGTCGTCATGCCGAGATCTCCCGACAGGGAGTCGAGTACGTGTTGCGCGATTCCGGCTCCCTGAACGGCACCTACGTGAACCAGAAGCCCGTCGAGTCGACCGTGTTGCAACAGGGCGACGAGATTCAGATCGGTCGCTTCCGCCTGATCTACCTCGGACCGACGAACCAACCATGAACACCAAGTCGGCCTCGGATCGCCCGTACCTCTCGATCGGCGAGGTGCTCGGACTGCTCCTCGAGGAGTTCCCCGATGTCACGATCTCCAAGATCCGATTTCTGGAGAGCCAAGGGCTGATCGTTCCCGAGCGAACGAGTTCGGGCTATCGCAAGTTCCATGACGAAGACGTCGATCGTCTGAAGTACATCCTGCGCGAGCAGAAGGAGAAGTTCCTCCCGCTGCGCGTCATCAAGGACCGACTCGACACCCCACCCGAAGGCATCGATCGAAACACGCCGCGGGGGATCAAGAACGTGACCGTTGTGGGGATCCCGAGCGATGTCGATGACGGCACCGCTCAGAGCGAGTCCGCGACGAAGCCTTCCAAGAGCCACCCGGCGGCCCGCGCCGTGAAGGCGGTTCCCTCCATCGCCGACAAGGCGCCGAAACGACCGGCGCCCCCGGATCCTTCCGACGCCGTCGGACGACCGGCCACGTACAGTCGGGACGAACTGCTGTCCCTGTCCGGATTGGACCCCGCTGGTCTGCTGGAACTGGAGCGTTACGCCTTGGTCGCCGCTCACGGCGGTCAAGGTCTCTACGACGAGCACGACCTGGCCATTGCCGAGGTGGCCCGCGGCTTCGCCGATGCCGGCATCGACATTCGTCATCTCAAGGCGTGGAAAACCTCGGCCGAGCGAGAGGCGGGGTTGTTCGAACAACGTGTTCTGCCCGTGCTTCGCCGACGGTCACCCGAGTCACGCGTGGAGTCGAACGAACTTCTCGACGATCTGTCCGACCTCGGGGCTCGTCTGCGCGCGATTCTCCTCGCTCGGGCCCTCGGGTCGCTTCGTGACCACCGATGACGGGTCGCTGCTGAAACGTCGCTGAGGGCCGTCGAGTTCGCACCACCGGCGCGGACTACGCTTCGGCCATGGTCGAGCTCGAACTCATCGGTGTGCGCGTCGAGGTCGTGGGCAACACTCCGGTCATCATCCTGCGCGAACGCGACGGTGATCGGCGGGTGCTGCCCATCTACATCGGCAAACCCGAAGCGGCCAGCATTCAATGGGCGCTCGACGGCCTCGAACCACCCCGACCGCTGACCCATGATCTCATCGTCGATCTCCTCGGGGCCCTCGGCGCTCTTCTCGAACGCGTCGTCATCACCGACGTCGTCGACGGTGTGTTCCACGCCGAGTTGGTGTTGCAGACGCGTACCGGTGTGGTCAACGTCTCGTGTCGGCCCTCCGACGCCGTGGCGGTCGCCGCGCGCACGGGCACTCACATCCAGTGCACCACGGCCGTCATCGACGACGCCGGCAAGTTCGCCGACCTCGGCGACACGGACGACGACGAGAACGAACTCATCGACGACGCGCAAACCCCCGACGAATCCGAGTTGTTGGGGGAGTTCCGCGATTTCATCGAGAACATCAATCCCGACGATTTCAAACCCTGACCGAACGAGACGCACGCCCGTGAGCAGGCACGACCGCGGGCCTGACGGGCGAACGTTGACGCTCGACGACGATCGCCGTACCCTGCCACGGCGGTGTAACTACACCCGTGTCACCCGAGGCAGTGGAGCGACCATGAGCACATCCGAGACAGCCTTCTCCGGCAAGCAGGCCGCCGACATCGTCGGTATCACCTATCGCCAACTCGACTACTGGGCGCGCACGGACCTGGTGCGACCGTCTTTGGCCGACGCAGCGGGAAGTGGTTCGCGCCGTCACTACAACTATCGCAACCTTCTCGAACTGCGCATGATCAAGAGTCTCCTCGATGCGGGCATCCGACTGGAGTCGGTGCGCGAGGTGTTTCGTTATCTGCGCGACAACGTCAGCGCCGACCTCACGTCGGCCCATCTCGTCATCAACGGATCGTCGGTCGTTCTCTGCCAAGGCGACGAACTCATCGACGTCGTGCGTCGCGGACAGGGTGTCCTGAACCTGTTGCCACTCGCACAGGTGAAGGACCAAGTCGACGGTCGCATCGTCGACCTGTATCCCGCTCTCGCCGACGAGACCGGAAGCGACGCGATCCGACGCGCGGTCTGATCCCCATCGGATGAAGTTCTCTCCACTCGACGCCGAGCATCGCACTCTCGGAGCGCGCCTCACGCCATTCGGCGGTTGGGACATGCCGCTCCAGTACGAGTCCGGCACCATCGCCGAGCATCTCGCGTGCCGTGGGGGAGCGGTGGTCTTCGACGTCTCGCATCTCGGAACCGTGCGCGTCGAGGGCGACGGTGCGCTCGAGCGTCTGCAGTCGGTTCTCACGAACGATCTGGGGAAGGTGTCGGTCGGCCGGGCCCAGTAC
>JAURHL010000231.1 GCA_030833305.1 Acidimicrobiales bacterium
TCGATCCCGACGACGCGTCGGTCCTCGACGACATCATCGTGTGGTGGGTCGCCGAACAGTCTTTCGACGTGATGCCCAACGCATCCAACACCGACCGTGTGATCTCCGCGATCGGAGGCGTCGACACCACCGCCCGGCGCGCTGTACTGGCCGTTCAAGGACCCGACGCCCGAGCCAAACTGTCCTCGTTCTTCCCCGAAGCCGCCGCGATCGGTCGATTCAAGGTCGCCCGTTGCTCCTGGAACGGCGCCGAGTGCACGGTGGCCGGCACCGGTTACACCGGAGAGGCCGGAGTCGAGATCGCCGTTCCCGCCGATGTCGCCCCCCAACTCTGGCGCGCACTGCTGGGGGCCGGAGTGGTGCCGGCCGGTTTGGGGGCCCGGGACACCTTGCGTCTCGAGGCGGCCCTTCCGTTGCACGGCCACGAACTCGGACCCGGCATCACCTCGTTGCAAGCGGATCTGGAATGGGTCGTGTCCTGGACGAAGGGTGACTTCATCGGTCGCGCCGCACTGGCGGCCGAGAAGGAGCGGGGGGTGTCGCGGATTCTGCGCGGCATCGCCACCGACGGACGACGTCCACCCCGGGCCGACTGCGTGGTGCGCCGCGCCGGGTCGGGCGACGTCCCCGACATCGGAATCGTGACGAGCGGCAACTTCTCACCGGTGCTCGAGCACGGTGTCGCTCTGGCGTTCGTGACTCCCGACGTCGTCGTCGGCGAGAACGTGGTGATCGACGTTCGGGGCAGCGAACTGCCCGGACGGATCGTGCCCACGCCCTTCGTGACGAAGAAGTGATCGGGTCAGCCGGCCGAGTTCGACTTCATGCCGAACATGCCACCGGCCATCTCGGCGAACTGCGTCAGCGGTCCGAGTCGTCCGGCCAGGTCACCCAGGGTCGCCACGGCCTTGGTCACGTCGGCCGGAAGAGTGCCGACCTGCGACACGACACCGTCGACTTTCTTCAACGTCCCCCGTGCTTGCTTCACCCCGGCCTGTACGGCGGGGACGATCTCGCGTAACGGAGCCTCGAGGTCGTCGAGGAGATCGTTCACGCGGTGCGCCACCCGATTCAGTTCGGTCATCGTGTCGTTGAACGTGGCGATCGACTTCACCACTTCACCGGTCATCTGGGTCACCATCTCCACGATGCGACCCACGGCCATCAGGGGAGCGGCTCCGCCCAGGAGCGACAACAGGTCGGAAACCCCGGGGATTCCCCCCGAGACACCGGAATCGGCGGACTTGTTCGCGTTGTCATCGACGGCCATGAGCGAAAACTACCGTCGGAATCAGCGTGACGACGCGTACGACTCCAAAGGTTCGCAGGTGCACACGAGATTCCGGTCACCATAGGCGGCGTCGATCCGACCGACCGGCGCGTGATACGCCGAACCGGCGGGACGACCCGCCGATCGGGGATACGCACGCGGCCAATCACCGACCATGTCGTCGACGGTGTGCGGAGCGTGTCGCAGAGGACTGTCCTCGACGGGGATCTCGCCACTCGCCACCCGATCGATCTCCACGCGGATGGCGACCATCGCGTCGCAAAAGCGATCGAGTTCGGCCTTGGTCTCGCTCTCGGTCGGTTCGATCATCAACGTGCCCGCCACCGGGAAGCTCATGGTCGGCGCGTGGAAACCGTGATCCATCAGACGCTTCGCCACGTCGTCGACCGTGACTCCGGTTTCCTTGGTGATCGGACGCAGGTCGATGATGCATTCGTGCGCCACGTGACCGTTCACGCCGGTGTAGAGGATCGGGAAGTGGGCGTCGAGACGACGCGCGACGTAGTTCGCGTTGACGATGGCCATCTCGGTTGCCGTGCGCAATCCACGCGCACCCATGAGGCGAACGTAGGCCCACGAGATCGGCAGGATTCCGGCCGAGCCGAAGGGAGCCGCCGACACCGGACCGACGGGAGAGTCGTCACGCAAGGGATGTCCCGGCAGGAACGCGGCGAGATGGGACTTGACCGCCACCGGCCCGACACCGGGCCCACCGCCGCCATGGGGGATGCAGAAGGTCTTGTGCAGGTTCAGATGGCTCACGTCGGCCCCGAAAGCGCCCGGCCGCGCCAGGCCCACCAGAGCATTGAGGTTCGCGCCATCCACGTACACCTGGCCGCCTCCGTCATGGACGATGCGACAGATCTCCGAGATGCCGTCCTCGAACACCCCGTGCGTGGACGGATAGGTGACCATCACGGCGGCCAATCGGTCACCGGCATCGGTGACCTTGGCGCGCAGGTCGTCCAGATCGACGTTTCCGTCGGCGTCACAGGCCACCACGACCACCGACATGCCGGCCATCACGGCGCTGGCCGCGTTGGTGCCGTGCGCACTGGACGGGATGAGACACACCGTGCGCCGGTCCTCCCCGCGACTGCGGTGATAGGCGCGAATGGCCAGTAGACCGGCGAACTCACCCTGACTTCCGGCGTTCGGTTGCAGACTGACGGCGTCGTAACCGGTGACGACGACGAGCATCCGTTCCAATTCGTCGATGAGTGCCCGATAGCCCTCGGTCTCGTCGTCGGCCGCGTAGGGGTGAACGTTGGCGAACTCCGGCCAGGTGATCGGTTCCATCTCGGTCGTCGAGTTGAGCTTCATCGTGCACGAACCCAGCGGGATCATGGTGCGGTCGAGAGCCAGATCCTTGTCGGCCAACTTGCGCAGGTAACGCAGCATCTCGTGCTCGGTGCGGTACGCCGAGAAGACCCGCGCTCGGAGAAGCGGCTCGCGTCGCGTGAGGGCGTCGTCCAATCCGTCGGTCGAGCCGTCCAGTGACGTGTCGAGATCGATCCCGAACACCGACAGGATCGAGCCCAACTCCGACAACGTGGACGACTCGTCGAAAGTGACCCCCACGGTGTCGTGGTCGATCACGCGAACGTCGAAACCGGCGGCGCGCGCTCGGTCGCGCAGGGTCGTGGCGGCACCCGGTGCGCGAACCGCGACGGTGTCGAACC
>JAURHL010000232.1 GCA_030833305.1 Acidimicrobiales bacterium
GATGTACGTGGTGTGCAGAACGCACCCGTCCTGAATGCTCGTGCGTTCGCCGATGGCGATCTCGCCGTCGTCTCCGCGCAACACGGCGCACGGCCACACCGAACTACCGGCGCCGATGGTGACCGAACCGATGATGACGGCGTCGGGATGGACGTAGGCGTCCGGATGAATCGACGGGACCCGGTCCCCCAAGGCGTAGATCGGCACGCATCCACGGTAGCCCGATAGTGTGCGGAACCATGCCCCGCCGCATCGAGATCGAGTTGACCAGTTCGCGCCCCGACGGGACATGGACCTGGCGGGCCGCTGGCGCCCGCGAACCCAAGGGTGTTCTCGACGGAACCATCCTGCCCGAGGGCGCCAAGGCCGGTGATGTCATCAAGGTCGAGGCCGAGGCCGACATCGACGGAATGACGATCATCGGGGTCGTGCAAGCCCGCGTGAAGGTCGCCAAAGTCGAGACCATCGCGCTCATCACACAGGACAAGCCGTTCGAGCCGGTGACACAGCAGTTGGCTCGCAAGGGTCGTGGCGAACGTCGCGAACGCGGAGAGCGCGGCGAACGTGGCGACCGATCACCCCGTGGTGAGGGTCGCCCGAACGATGGCGAACGTCGCGATCGGGGTCCCCGTCGTCCCCGCTTCGAGGCCCCGCCGGAACTCCCTCAGCGTCCCAAGGCCAAACGCCTGCGCGCCGGCAACACACACCGCAAATCGGTGCTGTCCGAGATCCCCGAGAATCAGCGTCCCATCGCCGAGTTGGCGTTGCAGGGAATGCAGACCGTTCGTCAGCGTCTGAAGGAGGCCAATGCCGCTCTGGCCGCCGAGGGCAAGCCCACCATGCCCGAACAGAGCGTTCTGCAGATGGCCGAGAACCTGTTGCCTCGTCTGCGAGTGGCCGATTGGCTCGATCGCGCCGAAGCCGCCAAACGTGATTTGGCCCACCTCGATCTTCGTGACCTGCGCAGCATCGTGGCCGCCGCGAACGACGCGGTGATCGAGCGCTCCGACGCGTGTCGCGAGCTCGTCGCCGAGATGAAGGCCGGTCTCACCGCGCGCACCGAGGAGGAGTACCAGAACTGGCTCTCCGACATCGAGGCCAACCTCGGTGTCGGGCGCATCGTTCGCGCCCTCAAGTTGGCCGGTCAGCCCCCCAAGGCCGGCGCCATTTTCCCCGTGGAACTCGGGCGTCGCTTGGCCGAAGCGGCCACGACCAATCTGACCGCCGAAGCGTTGACCGACCGGTGGATCGCGGTGCTCGAAGCGGCCGCGTTCACTCCGATCCGCGCCCACGTCGGCATCACCTCGAAGCCCGAGTCGGTCCCCGCCGAACTCACCAAGACCATCGAGCGTCTGGCCTCGCTGTTGCCCCAGATCGCCGCGGCGTTCGGGATCGAGGCGGGAACCGCGCACGCCCCCAAGCCCTTACGACCGGCCCGGCCCGCCAAGAAATTGCCGCCCCGTCCTCCGGCACCGCCCACGGCGACCGCCACGACCGTCACGACCGATGGTTCCGACTCCACCGGGACCATACCGACGGATCAAACGGATCCGGTTGCGCCCGTTGTCGCCGAGCAAACGTCGCCCGACAACGATTCTGCCGTTCCCTCGATGGCGGACGGGACGGACTGACCGGTTGGTGCGCACGCCGACGCGACCACTACGGTCGCGGGCATGAGCGACATCGTCACCTACTCCTCCGAGGGCCGCATCGGCCTGATCACCCTCAACCGTCCCGACGCCCGCAACGCCATCAACGGCGACGTGGCCCGTGGCGTCGAGGCGGCCATCGACCGACTCGAGGCCGACGACTCGGTGTGGGTCGGAATTCTGACCGCCAACACCGAGGGGCAGGAGCGTCCGGTGTTCTGCGCCGGTGCGGATCTGAAGGCCATCAACTCCGGGCAGGCCGGTGACCTCAACACCAAGCGTGGGGGTTTCGCGGGTTTCGTCTATCGCGAACGTCGCAAGCCGATCATCGTGGCCGTCGACGGTCTGGCGACCGCCGGCGGATGCGAGATCGTGCTGGCCGCCGATCTCGTGATCGCCACCACGCGGTCCGCGTTCGGATTGGCCGAGGTCAAGCGCAACCTCATCGCCGGGGCCGGTGGCCTCTTCCGGCTCCCCCGTGCGATCGGACAAGCCGCCGCGATGGAAGCCATCCTCACCGGTGAACCGATTCCTGCCGAGCGTGCCTATCACCTCGGGCTCATCTCGCGTCTCGTCGAACCCGGCCAGGCTCTGATCGAGGCCCGTCGTTTGGCCGAGCAGATCACGGCCAGTGCACCGTTGGCGGTCTACGCCAGCCGTCAGGTCGTGCTGGCGGCCGCGTACGAAGACGATGCCACGCTCAAGAGTCTCACCAACAAGCTGTTCGCCGAGGTGATGGCGTCCGAGGACACCAAGGAAGGTCTGACCGCTTTCATCGAGAAGCGTCCGCCCAATTGGTCGGGGCGCTGATCAGTCGTCGAGTCGCCGCGACACGGTGATGAGTCGGGCCGTGATGCCCGCTCGTTCGTAGAGGTTCTTGGTCTCCCGATCGCCCGGCAGGGCTTGGGCCTCGACGTGCCGACAGCCATGGGACCGGCCGATGTCGATCATCGACACCAGTAGTGCGTCCCCGAACCCGAGTTCACGAGCCGCCGTCACGACGTGCACTCGGTCGACCCGCAGGATTCCACCGCGCTCGGGGTCGTCGACGATCTCCCACACGCCCAGACCCACGACCACATCGTCGATGAGGCCGACGACGCTGCGTTCGATCAGGTCGGATCCCTCCAGACGGGACAACGCGGGATGCTCGGCGAGCCACGCTTCCCCACCCCGCTGGTCGACGAGTATCCGGCGACTGGCGGCGTCCATCTCCACCAGCGAACCGAGATCCGCCGACACCGCCCGACGGACCACGGGTTCGACGGCCATCACGCCCTCAACTGAAGAGCGGACAGGTGTCGTCCCCGACCGGACAGGCC
>JAURHL010000233.1 GCA_030833305.1 Acidimicrobiales bacterium
GCCGACCCCGAGCACACCACGGTGTGCCCCCGCACCAACCCCGGATCACCCGGAGCGACCCCGAACAAAGGCGCCAACACCGGGTGCACCGGCAAAAGACGCTCGTGGGCCATGACGGCAGGAATACCGGCCCGCAGGGCAGACAGGTCGATGGTGCGACGGGCCAGGGAAACGCTCATGGCGGCGACTATAGCGAACAGGTGTTCGTATGTTTCGAGCCGCCCGACGGGGCTCGCCGCGCCTCAGTCCGCGTCGCCGTCCTTGGGCTTCTTCTTCGGTGCCTTCTTCGGGCCACCCTTGGGCTTGGCCGAGGGATCCTTCGTCGAGGTCGGCGGCGTGGTCTTCAACGAGTCCAGGAAATCGATGAAGCCTCGCGCCCCTTGGGCGAAATGGTCGGCGCCCAGCGAACGCGCATGATCGGCGTCGCGAATGGCCGAGCCTCCGACCAAAACCGGCAGTTCGTCACCGATCGCGCGACGTAGCGACGACAGCAACTCCGTCGCGCTCGCCAGCGACTCGTCCGAGGTGACGCTGACACCCACCGCCACCAGATTGTTGATGCTGGATGCCGCATGAACGAACGAGTTCGCCGGGGTGTCGGCGCCGAGGTCGGACACATCCCAACCATGCAGACGCAACAGGTCGCCCAACATTGCGAGCGCCAACGAATGTCGTTCTCCCGCGGGACCACCGATCAGAACATTGCCCCGATGACGCCCGCGCCGCACACAACGCTGACTCAATTGGCCCACCAAACGCGTGGCCACAGCGGTGGCGCGGTGTTCGACGGAGATGTCGATCTCTCCGCGAGCCCAACTGGCACCGATCTCGGCCAGTACCGGGCTGAGGATGTCGAGGTACACCTCTTCCATGCCGGCGCCCGAGTCGATGGCCGACCGCAACACTTCGAACGCCGCGGTGGCATCGGACTCCACGAGACAACGATGCAACTCGATGTGGTAATCCGTCGTTCGTCGCGAGTCGGAGGAACGTTGAGCCTTCTCGCGTCGGGCCGATTGGGACTTCACGAACTTGTCCAGGTCGGACCGCAAGATTTGCCATTGCCCCTCGACCTGAGTGGCTTCCAACGCACGACGCTTCACATAGCGGTAGACGGTCATGTAGTGGCGACCCAAGACCACGGAAGCTTCCTCGATCGACAACACCTCGTCGTCGATGGACATCGTTTCGTCGCTCACGGGGGCAGGCTAAGACGGATATTTCGAGCGTGCGTGACTGGAGATCAAAGAAATCTGGGGTTTTCTGTGACTTTTCAACACCCCGAAAACGGGACTCCGGGTCAGCCGCGGTTAGCTTCCCACTTCGCTCGCGCCGCCCGACTGCGCTCGATCAGGTGCGCCGGAACGCGACTGTCGATGGCCGGACCGCCCGCCGCCGGGACATCTCCGGACGTCGCCGGGGCATCATCGGCCACCAGGTCCTCGAAGGCCGGCGGGGTCATGCCCGGCTTCCAGTACTGGTACAGGTCACGGACGATCTCCTCGAGCCCGTTGGAGTCGAAACCCTTGTTCAGGTCCACGGTGACCATGTTCTGGTACACGTGCACGCCGGCCACCCGACCGGTCGCGAACAACCGCCGTGCCAGCTCGGCTGCGGGGGTGTTGGCCCGGGCGAACTGACCCGAGGCGTCGTCGGCGGTGAAGCTGTCGTGTCCCATTCCCGACAGGCTGCGATTGGCCTCGAAACGGACGATTCCCGGGCGACGGCTCGGCTTTTCCACGACGACGACTGGCTGACCCATGGTTCAACCCTAGTTGCCCCCAACCCACCGGGCGATGTCCGTCACGGAACGTCGGGGCGGATCGTGGACGATGCCACACGCTTTCGCCTGTCGTCATGCCGACGAGGTCGGGTACGGTTCGCCTGTCTCGCTCATCGGAGGTCGTCCATGTCTCAGCCCACTCTCGAACAGTTCCAATCCGAGGCCCTGGCCTTCCTCGAAGCCAACGCTCCCCGCAAGGAGGCCGAGAAGAAGTTCGTGTGGGGCGAGGGCTCCGACAAGGTCGCCATGTTCGAGGAAAAGGAACGCGACAAGGAACAGATCGACGTCGATCTGGCGTGCGCCTGGCGGGGCAAGAAGTTCGACGCCGGCTTCGGATACATCACCGGCCCCGAGGCCTACGGTGGTCGGGCGTTGCCAGCCGCGTACCAGCGCGCCTACGACTCGCTGGAGTCCAAGTTCGACGTCCCGAACCAGAGTTGCTTCACCATCGGTCTCGGGATGGTGGCTCCCACCATCCTCGCCCACGGTTCCGACACCGCTCGCGATCTGTACATGCGAAAGATGTACCGCGGTGACATCGTCGGTTGTCAGTTGTTCAGCGAGCCCGGTGCCGGTAGCGACCTGGCCGGTCTGTCCACCAAGGCCGAGCGCGACGGCGACGAATGGGTCATCACCGGCCAGAAGGTCTGGACCAGTGGCGCGCACTACAGCCACATCGGTGAGATCATCGCCCGCACCGATCCCAGCCTGCCCAAACACAAGGGCCTCACCGGCTTCATCGTTGACATGCACGCGCCCGGTGTCGAGATTCGCCCGTTGCGCCAGATGACCGGAGGCGCCAGCTTCAACGAGGTCTTCTTCACCGAGGTTCGGGTGCGTGACGATCACCGTCTGGGCGATATCAACAACGGCTGGAACGTCGCACTCACCACACTCATGAACGAGCGCGCCGCCATCGGTGGCGGCGGTGGCGGTGGTGGCTTCTTCACCCGCGTCATCGAGATGGTGAAGCACTACGGACTCGATTCGGATCCGGTGGTGCGCGACGAGTTGGCCAAGATCATCATCCACAACAAGGTGGCCGGCTACAACAACCAACGCGCGCTCGACAAGATCAAGTCCGG
>JAURHL010000234.1 GCA_030833305.1 Acidimicrobiales bacterium
CTCCCTGATGTGCTCGAAGACCAGACAGGCGACCACCACGTCGAACGTCTCGTCACCGAAGGGCAAGCCGTCGGCCCCGGCGCGGGCCACGTGTATCCCGCCCGCGCGCTTCGACGCGATTCGGATCTGATTCCACGTCGGGTCGATTCCCACGACCAAGTCGGCGCCGATTCGCTTGGCGAGGCGCGCCACTTGTCCTTCGCCGCAGCCGATGTCCAACACCCGCGTCGCACCGGCCATCTCCTCGGCGGCCAGAGGCAGAATCTGCTCCTCGTACTCCGCGTCGACTCCGTCGGTGAAACCGTCGATCCACCATGTTGCATTGGCCTCCCAAAGATCATCGGGAACATCGGAAGCATCGGCCACGAGCCGAGGCTAGGTGCTCGGTAACCTTCCCGCGTGAGCAGCGTTCGATTCTCGGTGTGGCCGACGCCCCAACGTGACTGGTCCGAAGTACGCGATCTGGCCGTCGAGGCGGATCGTGGTCCGTGGCACGGCATCTGGTACGCGGATCACTTCATGCCCAACACCGAGGACGGCTCCACCACCTCGGGGCCGGTGAACGAGTGTTGGTCCATGATCGCGGCCATCGCCGCGGTCACCGAGCGACTCCGAATCGGCTCGCTCGTCTCTCCGACGACGTTTCGGCATCCGGCGGTGCTCGCCAACACCGCGGCGTCGATCGATCAGATCTCCGCCGGACGACTGATCCTCGGAATCGGCGCCGGCTGGCAGGAGAACGAGCACCGTGCCTACGGCGTCGACATGCTCGAGCCCGCCGCGCGTGTCGACCGCTTCGAAGAAGCCATCGGGATCATCAACGGCCTTCTGTCCGCGGATCGCACGACGGTGCACGGCCGTCATTTCCGTGTCGACGACGCCCCGTGCGAGCCCAAACCCGTCCAAACCCCGCTTCCGATCCTGGTCGGTACGGGCGGCCCACGCATGACCGCCATCACTGCGCGTCACGCCCACGAGTGGAACACCTGGGGCACACCCGAGACAGCGTCCGATCGAATCGCGGTACTGCGTCGCGCGTGCGAGAAGATCGGCCGTGATCCCGGAACGATCCGTTGCTCGGTGCAGGGCATGTTCTTCATCGTCGATGACGCCGCCAAGGCGCAACGACTGGCCCGAAACGCGCCCGCCGACCGTGCGGTCATCGGCAGTCTCGACCAGATTGCCGAGCGGATCGAGGGATACGTGGAAGCCGGCTTCGACGAGGTGATCATTCCCGACTTCACGCTCGGTCCGACGCCCGATGCCCGCCGGGAGATGTACCAACGTTTCGCCGAGGAAGTTCTGCCCCGATTCTCGTGACCCGACTTCGCGGCGGCCGTCACGAACCGGGATTGAACTTCTCGTGTATCGCGCGGGCGACCGCCTCGGGCAACCAGGAGAGCGCCGTCAGTTCCTCGAATGTCGCGCGTTTGACGGCGTTGACACCTCCGAACGCCTTGATCAATCTCTTCTTCCGGGCCTCACCGAGACCATCAATGCCGTCGAGAGCGCTCGCGACCATACGTTTGGCCCGCACCTCACGGTGAAACGTGTTCGCGAATCGGTGGGCCTCGTCGCGAATCCGTTGCAGCATGAACAGGGCCTCACTTCCCCGGGGCACATCGACGGGATCCGGCCGTCCGGGCACGTACACCTCCTCGAACCTCTTCGCCAACGAGGCGACCGGTATCTCGGAGTCGAGTCCGAGTGAACGCACCACCCGCTCGGCCACCGCCAACTGACCCTTGCCCCCGTCGACCAAGAGCAACTGCGGTGGGTACGCGAACTTGCGAGGCCGGCGACGAGGGTCGTCGGAGTCGACGACGAGCGCTTCGTCCCGCTCCTCCAGATACGCCTTCAGGCGGCGGGTGAGCACCTCTTCCATCGCCGCGAAGTCGTCGTTGCCCGGCACCTCCTTCACCCGGAATCGCCGGTACTCGCGCTTCGCCGGAAGTCCGTCCTCCAGCACCACCATCGAACCGACGTAATCGGTTCCCTGCAGGTGGGCCATGTCGTAGCACTCGATGCGCAAAGGGGCCTCGGGAAGACCCAACAGGTCCTGCAACTCACTCAGGGCGCGACTGCGGCTGTTGTGATCGCTCGATCTCCGCAGACGGTGCCGATGGAAATCCTCCTTGGCGTTGCGGTCGACCATCTCCAGTAGATCCCGCTTGTCACCGCGGGCGGGCACGCGAATCTCGACGCGACTGCCACGTTCGGCCGACAACCATTCCTCGAGTGTCTCCGCCGACGACGGACGCACCGAAGCCAACAGCATTTTCGGGACACCCAGGGGTGGATCCTCCCCGTACAGGCCCTCCACGATGCGGTCCATCAAGTCCTCGCCACCGAGTTGCTCCACTTTGTCCATGATGAAACCCTTGCGGCCGACCACTCGCCCCTTGCGCACGAAGAAGACCTGGACCGCGGCCTCCAGCTCGTCCTGAGCCACACCGATCACATCGATGTCCTCGGAACGTTCACCCACGATCTGCTGCTTCTCGATCGCTTTGGCCACCGCCGACAAACGATCACGCAATCGAGCCGCTCGTTCGAATTCCAGGGCCTTGGACGCCTCCTCCATGTCGGATTGCAGTCGCCGGATGATCTCATCGGTGTCTCCATCGAGGAACGCACACAGTTCCGCGACCATAGAGGCGTACCTCTCGGCATTCACCTCGCCGACGCACGGCCCGCTGCATTTCTCGATGTGGAACAGCAAGCACGGCCGACCCAACCGCTGGTGCTGACCGAATTTTCCCGCGCTGCACGTACGCACCGGAAACGTGCGCAACAGAAGATCGAGGGTCTCGCGGATCGCGTACGCATGTGGATACGGTCCGAAATAACGAACACCTTTCTT
>JAURHL010000235.1 GCA_030833305.1 Acidimicrobiales bacterium
GGTTGGAGATCGCAAGTCCCATTCGTCGGGACCACGACTGCCGAACTCGAGTATGAAGTCGTCCCAGGCGCGTCGGAACTCCGCGGGAGCGCGGTCGAGCACCACGTTCGGTTCGGCATCGAACGCGGCCATCAAGCCGGCATCGCCGCGAACGAGGCGCGACAACGTCCACAAGGCGTAGTTGGCGTCGGCGGAATCCACGTCGCCGATGCTCGACAAGAGCGTCATCGGGAGGTTGGGCTCGCCGACCGCGGCGGCGACGACTCCGAGAAGTCCGGGGGCCACCGCCGCGCTGCTTCCCGACACCACGTGTTGAGAGAACAGATGGGACAACTTGGACTGAACGTGACGGGCGCGGGCGACGAGCTGTTGGTCGGAGTACGTGCTCAGATCACCGCGTGATTCACGCAACGCTTCGGCGTCCGATTTGTCGGCATCGAGTTCGGGCCACGCGACACCACTCATCACCCACGAGGTGTGGGCGTCGATACCGGCGGTGAGATGCGGCTTGTCGTCGTCGGGGTGGGCCACGTACGGCGGGACGTCGGGGTGGTCACCGAAGAATGCCTGATCGAGGGCTTCCACCGTGGCCGCCGAGTTGCGCACTCCCTGCATGCGGATCGCCGACAGGTTGATGTAGAAGTAGCCACCGAAACACGCCACCGATTCGGGATGCTCGGGATCGAAGTCGGATTCCTCGTACGCGCCGATGCGGATGAGGCCGTTCTTGTAGCCGTCGACGATGCCACCGTCCCATCCGAACGACCAACCGAGGGGGCTGACCGGATCGGCCAACACCTCGCCGGCGTTGGCGCGGGTGTAGTGCGGGAACCGTTGGCTGGTCGGCCAGTCGGTGATCCATCTGTCTCTCATGTCGGTCCTCCCCCGATGGAGCCCAAATCAGAGCTGGGTGATCAGCCAACCATAGGTGGTGAGGGAAACCGCGCTCGTAGCGAGCAACGGCACCAGCACTCGGCGCCTAGCCAAGGCGAGCATCATCATCGCCACCACGAAGACGTCGGAGAACATGCGCAGGCTGCGAATTGTCCACACACCGTCGAGCACGTCGAGCGACAGACACGCCACGGCGAGTCCGATGAACACCACCCGCACGAAAGGTTCGACCGCTCGGTCGCCCAGGGTGGTGGCGCCGTACACCAGAACCGCCAGCAAAACCACCACCTCGGCCATGTGGACGATCCCTCCCGCCGACCAATCCGTGAAGACGTCTTTTAGTTGATTCGCCAAGGGCCAGCCCGGAACGTTGAACGAACTGTGGCGGTACGGTGCGGTGAGAGGGAAGCGACCGGTGCCGCCGCGCACCACCAGTTGCCACACGCCGAACGCGACCGGCGGCAGAACCCACGTGAGATCGACCGTCGAGAGAGCGACCTTGCGGCGTGCGACGAGCCAGAGTCGCCACGCCGCCACCGCCGGCACGATGAACATGGCGGACTCGCGCGTGAGCACCACCGCGCACAGAGCCAAAGCCGCCGAAAGCCACTTGTGACGATGTGCGGCCAGCACCGCCAACAACAAGAAGGTCACCTCGGTGATCTCGGTGAGATTCTTGGCGATGGTGAAGGCGAATCCGTAGTACGACGCCAAGGCCAAACCCCACCATGGATCTCGCCCACGGAGTCGTAGAAGAGTCGCCCCGATACCGGCGATGAGACCCATGCCGATCACGTTCACCGCCACCAATCCCAGTGTCACGGGGATGGCGCCGCCCAGGGTGACCAGCCAGGTGACCGCCGGATAACCGATGCGCTGCAGTCGTACCTCGCTGTCGAGAGTGACGCCGTTGGACGAGGCCTCGAAGTCGAGCGGCGACGAAGCCATGCGGTAGTAGAACTGCCCGTCGTATCCGGGACCGCTCTCGAGTGGAAGCGACGACCGAGAACTCAACAGGTCACCGGCGCCGACGAAGCTTCCAATGTCGCCCTCACCGACGGACCACAGCCGTACGAGAACGAACAACAGAGCGACCACAGCGGCGACGACACCGACCAGAACCGGTGACTTGTGGCGAGAGACATCGGTGTCGATTCCCCGACCTTAGAACCAATGGCCGACGTCATCTTTCGACCGACAGTGACGGGGGTGGAAAATGAAAAGGAGGGAGCCGCCCCGAGGAGCGGCTCCCTCCATTCGGAGGAATCGGATCGATTACTTGTTCTCTTGGGCGGTGCGGGCCTTGGCGATTCCGAGGATCATCAAGCCGTACAGAGCCTTGGCGGTGATGTCGGCGACGGTGTAGCCGGCCTGACGGATCACCTCGAGGGTCTCGGACGTCTCGTCGAAGATCGGGAACAGGAAGGCGATCGGGTAGACGCACCACGTCACCAGCAACACCACGGTGGCGTTCTTGATGGCGGAGGCCACGGGACCGGACTCGCGACCGCGAGCGGCCTTCAACTGACCGTTCAACACCCAAAGGATGTAGACGAACGGAATCATGGCCAGGACCCACCAGAGCCACTTCGTGCCCTCGTCGGTCGAGACCTCGCCCGGGTAGCCGAGGGCGATCATGGCGACGGTCGCGGGGACGAGTCGCAACATCAACGACTTGCGCACGTCGTTGGCGACGCCCAGCACGATCAACAACTGATGACGAGCAGCGGAACCGTGATGAGCCAGTCGGCGTAGCGGTAGCCCTCGTTCATCTCGCCGTTGGCGAAGCCGGTGAAGATGCGGAAGTAGTGGTAACCGGCGATGCCGACCACGACGGCCGAGACGGCCACACCCGACTTGTACGCCTTGGAGACGCTGCCGATCTGCGTGAGGAAGTACACGAAGGCACC
>JAURHL010000236.1 GCA_030833305.1 Acidimicrobiales bacterium
CATGTTGATCGTCGCCGTGTTGCGGTTGAGCTCAAACGAGTTCACCCGCACCCAGCCGTCGCCGTCCCGGTGCCGGGAGGCCACCGTGGGCTCGTCCACCTTCACCGGCTGGAAACGACGCTCGAGTGCGGCGTCTTTTTCCAGGTGCTTGCGGTATTCGTCGAGGGTGGTGGCACCGATGGTCTGCAGTTCGCCGCGAGCCAACATGGGCTTCAGGATGCTGGCGGCGTCGATGGCACCTTCGGCCGCTCCGGCGCCGACGAGCGTGTGGATCTCGTCGATGAACAAAATGATGTCGCCGCGCGTGCGGATCTCCTTCAGCACCTTCTTCAGGCGCTCCTCGAAGTCACCGCGGTAACGGCTGCCCGCCACCAACGCACCGAGGTCGAGCGTGTACAGCTGCTTGTTGCGCAGGGTCTCGGGCACGTCGTTGCTGACGATCTTCTGCGCCAGGCCCTCGACGATGGCGGTCTTGCCCACGCCGGGCTCGCCGATGATGACGGGGTTGTTCTTGGTGCGGCGCGACAGGATCTGCATGACGCGCTCCATCTCGCGGGCGCGTCCGATCACCGGGTCGAGCTTCTTCTCGCGGGCCAACTGGGTGAGGTTGCGTCCGAACTGGTCGAGGATCTGGCTGTTGCCCTTGTCGCCCTCTTCCTGCTTGCCGCCGCGCTCGCCGGAACCGGACTCCTTGCCACTGCCGCCTTCGGTCTTGCCCTGCGGACCCTGATAGCCCGACAGCAACTGGATGACCTGCTGGCGCACGCGACTGAGGTCGGCGCCCAACTTCACCAACACCTGGGCGGCCACGCCCTCGCCCTCGCGGATGAGGCCGAGGAGGATGTGCTCGGTGCCGATGTAGTTGTGACCCAACTGCAGGGCCTCGCGCAGCGACAGTTCGAGAACCTTCTTGGCGCGCGGCGTGAACGGGATGTGGCCCGAGGGGGACGAGCCGCCCTGACCGATGATCTCTTCCACTTGGGCGCGCACCGCTTCGAGCGAGATGCCCAACGTTTCGAGAGCCTTCGCCGCGACGCCTTCGCCTTCGTGGATGAGGCCGAGGAGGATGTGCTCGGTGCCGATGTAGCTGTGGTTGAGCAGGCGCGCTTCTTCTTGGGCGAGCACGACGACTCGACGGGCCCGGTCTGTGAAGCGTTCGAACATGCTCTTCCTTTCGACGGGAAACTTTGAGTCATGCTACCTACGGTGGGGGTGCGAACGAGGTGGCGGGGACACACCGAAACACGTGTGAGACATGGCTCATCGTTTGTCTCAAAAAGTTGTCAAATCGGGGAATAATCGGGACGAATTCCCGACGCGCTTGGGCATCTAGGGTGCAGTCGTGACCGTGAATCCGAACCGTTCCTTCGCTCCCGATTCATCCACCACGGTGACGCTCGAGAGTGGTCAGGTGGCACATCGGAATCACGTCGAACAAAGTCGTGTTCTCGAGCGACGTTTGTACACGGTGCGTCCCGGGGTGCACACGTTGGTGGGCAACGGTCTGTCGAACCAGACGTTCATCGAGGCACCCGATGGTGTGATCGCCATCGACACCGGCGAGTCGGTGGAGGAGATGCGCGACGCCATCGCCGAACTGCGCACGGTGTGCGACCGCCCGATCGTGGCGGTGCTGTACACCCACTTTCATTACGTGGGCGGCACGCCGGCGGTGTTCGCCGACGGAGCGGCGGCCGACATCCCCATCTGGGCCCACGAGAAGGTGGTGCACAACCGAGCCCGCACCGCCACGGAGATCTCACCGGCCTATTCGCGGGGCCTGGTGGAGCAATTCGCCATCAACCTGCCCGAATCCGGCCCTGACGGCCGGGTGAACGTGGGATTGGGCCACTTCTACCGCAACCCTGCCCATGCCCCCTTCACCTCGGTGTTCGTGCCTCCCACGCACACGTTCGGTGCCACGGCCACCATCTCCGTGGCCGGCCTCACCGTTCATGTCACCTTGGCCCCCTCCGACGCCGACGATTCGGTGACATTCTGGTTCAAAAGCCTCGGCGTGGCCGTGCACAACCTGGTCTGGCCGGTGTTGTTCAACATCTTCGCCATCCGGGGCGAGGAGTACCGCGACCCCCGGGTGCTGCTGACCGGCATCGACCACCTGCTGTCGCTGGGCGCCGAACACCTGGTGGCGGCCCACGGACCCCCCATGAGCGGGGCCGAACAGATCCGGGATCGGGTCACCCGGTACCGAGACTCCATCCAGTTCCTGTGGGACCAGAGCGTGAGACATATCAATAGGGGTGTCCTGGCCTGCGACCTGGGCCACGTGATCTCCCTGCCCGAGCGGTACGACCAGGACTTCGTCACCGCCGAGCGGTACGGCGTGTCCGAGCACCACGTGCGCCAGATCCGCAACGGCCTGTTCGGCTTCTTCGACGGCGACGAGTCGCAGCTGTTCCCACTGCCCTCCACCGAACGGGCCGACCGCCTGATCGCCGGCTTCGGTGGGCGGGAGACGGTCCGCGGCCTGGTGGTGACGGCCATCGACGCCGACGACGTTCGTTGGGCCACCGAGATGGCCACGTGGTTGGCACGGTCCACCGCGGCCGAGCAGCAGGACCGCGACCTGTTGGCCCGCGCGCTGCGCGTCATCGGTCAGCGGTCGCCGGTGGCCAACATACGAAGTTGGTGTCTCACGCGGGCCCTGTCGCTGGAGGGTGATCTGTCGGCTGGTGAGTTGGGGCGGCGCTTTGGACTAAGCCAGCCTGCGGCGTGGCGGCGGGTCAAGCGGATGCAAGAAGCAGGCATTCTTAAGGGCGTGCGGATGGAGGTGGACC
>JAURHL010000237.1 GCA_030833305.1 Acidimicrobiales bacterium
TTCATGCCACCGCGGGCGATGACTTCGGCGAGACCCGAACCCATGATTCCGGATCCGACAACTCCGACGGTCGTGATGGCCATGTGCGTGCTCCTTGAGTGGGGGACGAGATCCCGCGGCTTCCGTGATGATAGTTACCGTTTGGTAACCCGGACAAAGCCCGACGTTCACGACCGCCGGTTACGATCCAACGAGTGATCGACCACCCCGACCGCCTCGTTCCACTGACGGCGGTTCACAACTTCCGTGACATCGGCGGATACGCCACCGGTGATGGTCGGCGGGTCGCGTGGCGAAAGGTCTTTCGCGCCGACGGTCTGTATCGACTGACCGCCGACGACCTGGAAGTGCTGCGTCCGCTCGGCTTGCGAACCGTGATCGATCTGCGCACGGCCGAGGAACTGCAGGAGCGCGGGACGTTCCCCGTCGATCGTTACCCCGTGGACTTTCATCATTTCTCGATCATCGATCGCACCTGGGACATGGAAGAGGCTCGCAAGTGGTCCGAGCACCAGAGTGAGTTCCTGCGCGAGAAGTACCACTTGATGCTCGAGCAAGGGGGCGACTTCGTCGGCGCCGCATTGCGGGTGATCGCCGATTCGGAGAACTCGCCGGTGGTGTTCCACTGCGCCGCGGGCAAGGATCGCACGGGCCTGGTGGCCGGGTTGCTTCTGTCGGGCTTGGGCGTGGACGACGCCACGGTGGCCGCCGATTACGGGCTCAGCCACGAAGCCGGTGAGCGCACGCGGCAATGGGCGGTCACGGCGGCGCCGGAACTGGCCGAGCGCTTCACCACGATGCCCGCGGTGTTCCGTGCCGCGCATCCGGATTCGATCGCCGGCGTGTTGAGCGACCTGCGCACCACCCACGGTGACATTCGCGCGTTCTGCTCGACCATCGGCGTCACCGACGATCATTGGCGTTCGTTGGAGGCGCACCTGCTCGAACCGGTGTGATGGCGTACGCTCGCGACATGGGCGACTCCACCGACAAGGGCATCATCGTTTTCCAGGGCGGGGGCGCGTTCACCGCTCACGACGAGCTCGATCGGCGGCTGCTTGGCGAGGTGAAGGCGAAGAAGGTGGTGGTACTCCCCACCGCCGACGCGTTCGAACGTCCGGAGGTGCTGGTGGCCGCGGCCATGTCGTGGGGCGAACGACTCGGAGTGGAGATCGATGCGTTGATGGTGATGCGACGCGTCGAAGCGATGGAGACCGACGCGGCTCACGCGGTG
Source organism: Acidimicrobiales bacterium (assembly GCA_030833305.1). GTDB lineage: Bacteria > Actinomycetota > Acidimicrobiia > Acidimicrobiales > Ilumatobacteraceae > Casp-actino8. The sequence continues at coordinate 1,235 of JAURHL010000237.1, forward strand.
CGCAAGGCCGATGCCGTCTGGTTGGTCGGCGACAACCCCATTCATCTGCGCAGTGTCATCAAGGACACTCCCATCTTCGATGCGTTGCATCACGTGTTGAAAGAAGGTGGTGTGGTCGTGGGATCGGGTGCACCCGCCTCGGCACTGTGCGACCCGATGATCGACCCGCGCGGTGGAGCCTTGGCGTTGGGCCTCGGTCTGGTGACGGGGATGGCCGTGGTGGCTCAGGCGGAGAAAGTCACCCCCGATCGTCACGTGCGCACGAAGAAGTTGGCGAACGTGCCGGTGGTGTTCCTGCCGTCGGAGTCGGCGTTGGTTCGCCGCCGTGGTGAGTGGGAAGCCGTCGGTCCGAACGAGACCATCGGCGACTTGCCCGGTTGATCAGCCCTCGGGAGATACCGGCACGAAGTCGGGGTCGACCGAGAACGCGACGGCGAAGAAGCGGTCACCGAGGTCGGTGAAGTCGGCCAGGAACATCGCGGGCTCGGAGTCCGTCGTGATCCGCACGGCCATCAAGCCGCTGTAGGTCTCGCCGGTGTCCAGCGTGGCCTCGCCGAAGCGCGCGATGTCACCCACGGCCTCGGGCGTGTACGACTTCCCGTCGACCGTGTACACGCGGAACATGTCCGGCGTGATGGTGAAGGGCTCGAGCGCACCACTCTTCACCCACACGTCGAGGAGGAACACGTCCTCATCGACCGCCGGCGGCTCCGCCACCAATTGCATGCGGACGTCGGCGTTGCCGGCCGCGGCCACGGCTCCCACGGTGAAGGGAATGGCGTTCACCTCCGATGGGATCGGCGGATCCGGCATTCCCACTTCGGGTGTCGTGCTGTCCGGGGACGCGTCGTCACCGGAGCACGCCGAGAGGCCCCCGAGGGACACGAGCGCGACGACGATGAGGGAGACGGACCGACGGATCATCAGGAGGGGGACCCTACTGCTTCACCGACGGACGCAGGCGACCGGCGACGATCGGGGGACCGACCGCGATGCCCAGGATGAGCACGGCGATGAGCAGGTAGATGAAGGGCGATGTGCCGGAGCCTTCCGTGTCGATCTCGACGCTGGTGGCCATGGCCACGCCCGGTGTGGCGATGACGGCTTCGCCACCGGTGGCATCGGAGACTTCTCCATCGGTCGTTTCATCGTCTTGCGTCACCGGTTCTCCGACCGCACCGGGCACGGTGGTGGCACCGGGGAGCGTGGTTCCCGAGGAACCGCCGTTCGAACCCGCACTTCCACTCGTTCCACCGGCGGGAGCCGTGGTGGTCGCCGTGGTGTTGGCCTTGGGAACGAGGAAGCCACCGGTGATGGTGGGGTTGGAGCAGGAGTCGATGGACGGTGCGGCGACGGCACCGGGGATGCGGGCCACGGCTTCGAAACCGAACTCGACGAGATTGCGGGGCAACGGGGCGTATCCGAGTTGCTCGGCCTTCTGTTGGCCCGCGCACAGGAAGTAGAAGATGTACTCCGACAGGCTCTGGCCCTTGGACGCGTTGAACGGTGCCGCTTCGGTGGTGGGCACGATCATGTACGAGTAGCTCGAGATCGGGTAGGCG
>JAURHL010000238.1 GCA_030833305.1 Acidimicrobiales bacterium
AGTCGAGACCCACGTCGAGCAGGAATCCCAACCGCGCGTTGATCTCCTTCACGACCCGCTCGGCGATGATGCGGTCACGGTCCGAGAGCTCGAGTCCGACGAGAAAGTTCGCCGACTCGGCGATCGACATCTCGCACACTTCCGAGATGTTCTTGTCGTTGACGGTGACCGCGAGGGTGCTGGGCTTCAGTCGCATCCCACCGCAGGCGAGACACGGCACGAGTCGCATGTATCCCTCGTACTGCTCACGGCTCCAGTCGCTCTCGGCGCCCTCGTGGCGACGCTTGATCCAGGGGATCACCCCTTCGAACGTGGTGTTGAACTGCCGCGCCCGCCCGTAGCGATTCTTGAACTTCACGGTGATGTTGCCCGGCAAACCGTTCAACACGATCTTCTGCGACTTGGCCGGAAGCTTTCCCCACGGCTTGTTCATGTCTATGCCGTGGTCCGTCGCGACCGACTCCAGGATGCGTTGGAAGAACCCGGTCGTGGCACTGCGCCACGGTGCGATGGCTCCCTGACTGAGCGCGAGGTCCGGATCGGGGATGACCAACTCGGGATCCACCTCGAACGTGGTGCCCAGGCCGTCACAGGTCTCGCACGCGCCGAAGGGCGAGTTGAAGGAGAAGTTACGGGGCGCCGGTTCCTCGAAGGAGAGACCGCACGACGGACACGCCAGGTGCTGACTGAAGGTGAGGCTCTCGTCGTCGGCCCCCTTGTCGCCGATGATCTCCACGGTCGCCACGCCGTCGGCGAGACGAAGGGCCGTCTCGAGACTGTCGGTCAAGCGTCGCTCGATACCGTCCTTGCGCACCAGGCGATCGACCACCACGTCGATGGTGTGTTGTTCGTAACGTGCCAGCTTCGTGTCTCGTTTCAGGAACTCGACGATGTCGACGACCTCTCCGTCGACCCGGGCGCGCACGAAACCCTGACCGGCCAGATCGTTGAGCAGGGTCTCGTATTCACCCTTGCGAGCGCGCACCACCGGCGCCAACACCTGGAACCTGGTTCCCTCCGTCAAGGTCAGCACGCGGTCCACGATCTGCTGTGGTGTTTGACGCGCCAAGCGTGTTCCGTCCGTGGGACAGTGCTGTTGTCCGATGCGCGCGTAGAGCAAGCGCAGATAGTCGTACACCTCGGTGATGGTCCCCACCGTCGAGCGGGGGTTGCGGCTTCCGGATTTCTGATCGATGGAAATCGCCGGGGACAGACCTTCGATGACGTCTACGTCGGTCTTGTCCATTTGCCCGAGGAATTGCCGGGCGTACGCGCTGAGGGATTCGACGTAACGCCTTTGACCCTCGGCGTAGATGGTGTCGAAGGCCAACGAAGACTTGCCGCTACCGGAAAGCCCGGTGAACACGATCATCTTGTCGCGCGGAAGATCGACGCTGATGTTCTTCAGGTTGTGCTCGCGGGCACCACGAACAACGAGACGATCGGACATGTTCGGAGACTACCCAGCACGCTTCACCGGCTCTCAACCGGCATCGCGCATCTCCCGACGGAGTTCGTTGATTTCGTCACGCAGTCGAGCGGCGTACTCGAACTTCAACTCCGCCGCCGCTTCGTGCATTTCGTCCTCCAGAGTCTGCACCAAACGTGCCAACTCTTGTTGCGGCAAGGTGCGCAATTCACGTTGAACCTTGTCCCGCTCCTTTTGCCGCCGTCGGTCCTTTCCGGGAACCGGAGCGGAGTGATCACCGTCGGGGCGGAGCATCGACAGGATGTCGCCCACCGCCTTGCGAATGGTCTGCGGATTGATTCCATGCTCGGTGTTGTACGCCAATTGCAGACCCCGACGGCGATTGGTCTCGCTGATCGCCCGCTGCATGGACGGCGTCACCTGATCGGCGTACATGATCACTTGTCCGTCGACGTTGCGGGCGGCGCGACCGATCATCTGGATCAACGACGTCTCACTGCGCAGAAAACCCTCCTTGTCGGCGTCGAGGATGGCCACCAAACTGACCTCCGGCAGGTCGAGGCCCTCGCGGAGAAGGTTGATTCCCACCAACACGTCGAATTCTCCCAGGCGCAAAGCCCTCAGGATCTCGATGCGCTGGATCGTGTCGATGTTGCTGTGCAGGTAGCGGACCCGCATTCCCTGCTCGAGCAGGTACTCGGTGAGATCCTCGGCCATCTTCTTGGTCAGCGTGGTGACCAATATCCGGTCCCCCATCGTCACCCGATTCGTCACCTGCTCCATGAGATCGTCGATCTGACCCTTCGTGGGCTTGATGACGACTTCCGGATCGACCAGACCCGTCGGCCGCACGATCTGCTCGACCACCCGTTGTGATTCGCGCAGTTCGTAGGGGCTCGGTGTCGCCGACAGGAACACGCATTGATTGACCCGCTCGATGACTTCTTCGAAACGCAACGGCCGATTGTCCCGGGCACTCGGAAGCCGAAATCCGTGTTCCACCAGGATGTCCTTGCGGCTGCGGTCTCCGGCGAACTGTCCGTGCAATTGAGGCACCGCGACGTGGCTCTCGTCGATGACCAACAAGTAATCCTTCGGGAAGTAGTCCAGAAGCGTGAAGGGTGGCTCGCCCGGCGAGCGGCCGTCGATGTGCATCGAATAGTTCTCGATGCCGTTGCAGTAACCGACCTCTTGCATCATCTCGAGATCGTGCTGGGTGCGCATCTGCAGACGCTGGGCCTCGAGCAACTTGCCCTCGGCCTTGAAGAACGCGAGGCGCTCCTGGAGTTCGGCCTCGATACCGACCACCGCGCGTCGCATTCGCTCCTCGCCGGTGACGTAATGAGTGGCCGGGAAC
>JAURHL010000239.1 GCA_030833305.1 Acidimicrobiales bacterium
GTTCTCGTTCATCGCCCGACAGCGTATGGGTCTTTGGTCATGTCCGCACCCACGTCCCCGGTCGGGGTCGTCCCCCTAGAATCCGGTCATGGGACAGGTCCTCACCGAATCACAGATCGCCGACTACCACCGCGACGGATTCCTGGTGATCCCCGACTTCGCCGATGTCGAGGCGTGTCGATCGCTCAAGGCACGCGCCGAGGAGATCCTGCGCGCGTTCGATCCCGAGTCCCACCGCAGCGTGTTCACCACCAACGAGCAGAGCCGCCACGCCGACCGCGAGTTCATCGAGTCCGCCAACGGCATCCACTGCTTCTTCGAGGAGGAGGCCTTCGACGACCAGGGTCGACTGCGTCAACCCAAAGAGTTGAGCGTCAACAAGATCGGTCACGCCATGCACGATCTCGATCCCGTCTTCGCGGACTTCACGTACACCTCCGAGCTCGCCGGTGTGGCGGCCGACATCGGAATGCCCGATGCACTCGCTCTGCAGAGCATGTACATCTGCAAGCAACCTCGCATCGGAGGCGAGGTCGGCTGTCATCAGGACGCCACGTTCCTGTACACCGATCCCGTGACGGTCACCGGCTTCTGGTTCGCCATCGAGGACGCCACCCTGGAGAACGGGTGCTTGTGGGCGTTGCCCGGCGGTCACCGCACGACCTTGCGCAAGAAGTTCGTGCGTAACTCCGCCAACGACGGCGCCACCTTCGACGTTCTCGATCCGGACCCGTTGCCCGAGGCGCCCGGCGATCTCGTCCCCCTCGAGGTGTCGGCGGGAACCATGATCGTCCTTCACGGGTTGTTGCCCCACTGGAGCGACGTGAACCGCAGCGACAAGAGCCGCCACGCGTATTCCGTGCACTGCATCTCCGCCACGGCCGAATACCCGTCATGGAACTGGTTGCAGCGTTCGTCCGAACTGCCCTTGCGCCGATTGAGCGACATGGCGGGCGCCAGATGAGCGAGGTCCTGAAGCGCGCACCCAAGGTCCTGCTGCACGATCACCTCGACGGCGGACTCCGACCCGAGACCGTGGTCGAACTGGCGGCCGAGTACGGCTATCGCAGCCTCCCCACCACCGACGTGGCCGATCTCTCCAAGTGGTTCCACCGTGGCGCCAAGCGCAACGACCTCGTTCTGTACCTGGAAACCTTCGCCCACACCGTGGGTGTCATGCAGGACAAGGACGCCATCGAGCGTGTGTCGTACGAATGTGCTCGCGACCTGGCCGCCGACGGCGTGGTGTACGCCGAGGTGCGCATGGCTCCCGAACTGTGCACCGAGAAAGGCCTCACCCTCGACGAGGTGATGCAGTCCATCATGGACGGATTCGCCCGCGGTTCGAGCGGCACCGACCTCACCGTCTACGCCATCTGCTCGGCGATGCGCACGGCCCGACGCAGCCTGGAGATCGCCGAGCTGGCGGTGCGCTGGCGCGATCGCGGCGTGGTCGGTTTCGACATCGCCGGCGCCGAGGCCGGTCATCCGCCGACCCGTCACCTCGAGGCCTTCAATCACGTTCAGCGTGAGAACTTCCACTCCACCATCCACGCCGGAGAGGCCTTCGGCCTACCGAGCATCTGGGAGGCGGTGCAGTTGTGTGGCGCCGAGCGCCTGGGGCACGGTGTGCGCATCGTGGACGACATCGCCGGCCCCGAGGGAGCCGAGGGGCTCGGGCGTCTGGCGGCGTTCGTGCGTGACCGGCGCATCCCCCTCGAGTTGTGCCCCACGAGCAACGTGAACACCGGCGTGTGCGCCTCCATCGCCGAACACCCCATCGGCATGTTGCGGCGACTGCGCTTTCGCGTCACGGTGAACACCGACAACCGCCTCATGAGCGACACCAGCATGACCAAGGAGTTCACACAACTGGCCGAGGCCTTCGGCTGGGGCCTGGACGACTTCGAATGGATGACCCTGAACGCCATGAAGAGCGCCTTCGCCCCGTTCCCCGAGCGCTTGCGCATCATCAACGGCATGATCAAACCCCGGTACGCCTTGTTGCGAGCCGAGCTCGCCATGGGGACCCAGACCCGCTGATCGGCAAGAATGGGCCCATGCCCGTCGAAGTCACCGTCGTCTCCCACCCGCTCATCGCCGACTCCCTGACCCGCATTCGCGACGTCGCCACACCCAATGCGTTGTTCCGACAGGAACTGGAGCGCGTGGGCACGCTGTTGTTGGCCGAGGCCACCCGCGACCTGCCCACCCACGACGTCACCGTGCAGACTCCTCTCACGACCACGACCGGCCGCGCCCTGTCGAGTCAGCCGGTCGTCGTGCCGGTTCTACGCGCCGGATTGGGCTTCGTGCACGCGGCCCAGGAGCTGATGCCCAACGCCGACGTCGGATTCGTCGGCATCAGTCGTGACGAGAAGACCTTCGAGCCCAAGCCCTACGTCAACAAGCTGCCCGAAACGTTGGCCGGACGAACCTGCATCGTCCTCGACCCCATGCTCGCCACCGGCGGCTCGCTCGCTCACGCCTGCGAGTTGCTGATGGAACGACATCCGACCGGGCCCATCACCGTGATCTGCGTTCTGGCCGCGCCCGAGGGAATCGAGTTCCTGCGCGGCACCGGTCTGAATCTGCGTATCTTCACCGCGTCCATCGACGAACGCCTGAACGAGAACGCTTTCATCGTTCCCGGCTTGGGCGACGCCGGCGATCGTCAGTTCGGCGCTCCACACTGACCCGAGTTCACATCGGCGGGCCGCCCCAGGCGGGCAACCCGTTCACATCGGCGGGCCGCCCCAAGCGGGCAACCCGCTCGACGCATCA
>JAURHL010000023.1 GCA_030833305.1 Acidimicrobiales bacterium
AGGGGTTCCGGCGCCCTCTCACTCTACGATTTGTCCTGCTCCCTAGCCCACTCAGGTGATTCTGTGTCCAGCATGCGAACCCAAGTCGAAGAGACCATCGAGGCCATCCGGCCGGCTCTTCACGCCGACGGCGGCGACATCGAATTGAAGGACGTCGACGAGGTCACCGGAATCGTCAGCGTCACGCTGGTGGGCGCCTGCGGAACCTGCCCCACCTCCACCCAGACCTTGAAGCAGGGCATCGAGCGCATCATGCGCGACCGCGTCGACGGCGTCACCGAAGTGGTGAACGTGTGAGTCGTCGCGATCGCAATCCCGACACTCTCTTCGCCTCCGCTCTCGATGGTGACCGCAGCGCGTTGGCACGTCTGCTGTCGATGATCGAACAGGGCGGAGACCCGGCGCGCGCCATCGGTCGACTGTCGTATCCGCGAGGCGGTCACAGCTACACCGTCGGACTCACCGGGGCACCCGGAGCCGGCAAGAGCACGCTCACGTCGTCCATCATCGGTCACCTGCGTTCGCAGGAACTGGAAGTGGCCGTGTTGGCCATCGATCCCTCGTCTCCGTTCACCGGCGGTGCCATCCTGGGCGACCGCGTGCGCATGCAGGACCACGCCACCGACCCCGGCGTGTTCATCCGCTCCATGGCCACCCGCGGCCACCTGGGCGGCCTGTCGTTGGCGGCCCCCGAGGCCATTCGTCTGCTCGATGCCATCGGCCGCCTGTGGGTGTTGGTCGAGACCGTGGGTGTGGGTCAGGTGGAAGTCGAGATCGCCGGCAAGGCCGACACCACCATCGTGGTGGTGAACCCGGGTTGGGGCGACTCGGTGCAGGCCAACAAGGCTGGTCTCATGGAGATCGCCGACATCTTCGTCATCAACAAGGCCGACCGCAAGGGCGTGGACGAGACCCGCCGCGACCTGGAACAGATGCTCGACCTGTCCGATCTTCCGCATGAGGCGTGGCGTCCGCCCATCGTGCCCACCGTGGGCTCCACGGGCGAAGGCGTGCCCGCCCTGTGGGACGTGGTGAAGCAGCATCGCGAGTTCATCACCACCAGCGGTGAACTGGATCGTCGTCGTCGCTTCCGTTTGCGCGAGGAATTGCGCGAGATCGTGGCGCGTCGTCTGGAACAGCGGGCCCGCGAGATCTGCACCGGCGAACGCTGGGACGAACTACAGGACGAGGTTCTGAGTCACGTCACCGACCCGTGGAGCGCCGCCGACGAGATGCTGCGCCCCGTCGGCGCCTGACGCCGACGAGGAGCGAACATGTCCGACGATCTGGTTCTGTGCGAACGTCGCGCCGACGGCGTGGCCGTGGTGACGTTGAACAACCCCAAGGTGAACGCGCTCAGCCAAGCGGTGTTGGCGCGTCTGCGCGCGGTGGCCGAGGACCTCACCGCGAATCCGCCCGGTGCGGTGGTCATCACCGGCGGCGAGCGCATCTTCGCCGCCGGCGCCGACATCAGCGAGTTCGGCGGCACCGCCGAGGGCGAGCGCATCGGCCTCGGTTGCCATTCGGCGCTCGACGCCGTGGCCGCCATTCCGCGTTTCGTCATCGCCGCCGTCAGCGGATACGCGTTGGGCGGCGGGTGCGAGCTGGCGTTGGCGTGCGACTATCGCATCGCCGGCGAGAAGGCCGTGTTCGGTCAGCCCGAGGTGTTGCTGGGCATCATCCCCGGCGGTGGCGGCACGCAACGCCTGCCCCGTCTGGTGGGCGCCAGTCGCGCCAAGGAACTGGTCATCACCGGTCGCCAGGTGAAGTCCGACGAGGCGTTGCGCATCGGCTTGGCCGACGAGGTGGTGCCCAACGAGAGTCTGCACGAGCGCGCGTTGGCGTTGGCCGGCGCGGTGGCGAGCGGTGCCGTGTTGGCGCACGCCGCCATGAAGCGCGCCATCGACGAGGGACTGTCCACCTCGTTGTCCGAAGGCTTGCTGCTGGAGCGTCGTCTGTTCACTGACGTCTTTACCACCGACGACAGTCAGGTGGGCGTGAAGAGCTTCCTCGAGAACGGCCCGGGCAAGGCCACCTTCAGCGGCCGCTGATCGCGCGTTCGTACACCGCCACCGTGGAGGTGGCGATGGCGTCCCACGAGAACCGACTGCGCAACACTTCCTTGCCCTTGCTCTGCATGTCGTCGGCCAACCCGGCGTCGGTGAGCACGCGTTCGATCGCCTCGGCCAACCGACGCGCGTTGCCCGGCTCGAACAACAGCGCCGCGTCGGTGCCCTCGATGATCTCGGCCAGTCCACCGGTGCGCGCCGCCACCGTGGGTGCCCCCGCCGCCAGGGCCTCCAGGGCCACGATGCCGAACGGTTCGTACAGCGACGGGATCACCACGCATCCGGCGCGATGCAACAACGACCGCAACTCGTCGTCGGACACGAAGCCGGCCAGGTTCACCAGATCGCTGACACCCTCGATGTCGACCTGACTCTGCAACTCGGGCAGATACGAACCGCGTCCGGCGATGACGCAACGAATGCCGGGCACACGACCGCGCAACAACGCCATCGCTTGGGCCAACACCTGGAAGCCCTTCTCGTATTGCACGCGACCCCAGGCCAGCACCAACGGTTCGCGGGCGATCGCGCCGCTGGGTTCCCACACGCGCGGGTCGACGCCGTTGGGGATCAGTTCGACGTTGGTCGGGTCCAGACCTTCCAGCAACTCGCGCATCATGAAACGCGAACAGCAGATCTGCGCCGTGGACCGATACGCCAACCACGCCTCGACGGCGTTGATGGCCGAGCTGGCGCCCTCGGGCACGTGACCGCCGTGACGACCGCGTTCGGTGGAGTGGAACGTGGCCACCAGCGGCGCGGCGAACAACGTCGCCAACGTGTCGCCGGCCCACGCGGTGTGCCAGTCGTGGGCGTGCACCACGTCGGGACGCCAGTGCTCGATGATGGCGGCCAGGGCCACCATCTGGTTGTTGGCCGAGGCGATGCGCAACACTTCGTCGTCGTCGGGTAACCACGGCAGATCGGTGCGCGCTCGTATCACGCGCGCGCCGTCGACGGTGACGGTGTCGGCGGGCAGGTCGCCGTCGTGGTCGACGCTGAACACCACCACCTCGTGCCCCGCGCGGGCCAACGCACCGGCGAGGCCGTCCACGTGGGCCGCCACGCCACCGATGGAGGCCGGCGGGAACTCGCGGGTCGACATCAGCACGCGCACGAGCGAACGGTAGCGGACGCACCTCGTAGCCTTGGGGGCGTGATCGAACGGCAGGCATGGTGGCGCGACCCGGCGTTGCGCCCCATGGTGGTGGCCTGTCTCACCCTCAGCGGCGCCGTGGGCGTGTTCGGGTTCTCGTTCGGCGTGGGGTCGGTGGCGGCCGGCGCCAGCGTGTGGCAGACCTGCGCGTTGTCGCTGTTCGTGTTCACGGGGGCGTCGCAGTTCTCGGCCATGAGCGTCATCGGTGCCGGCGGTTCGTTGGGTTCGGCGTTGGGCGGTGCGTTGTTGTTGGCCGCGCGCAACGGTGTGTACGGACTGGCGATGTCGCGACGTCTCGACGGCTCTCTCGGGCGACGACTGCTGGCCGCTCAGTTGACCATCGACGAGACCACCGCGATGGCGGTGGCGCAGCCGAACCGTCGCGAGCAACAGATCGCGTTCTGGCTGACCGGCTTCGCGCTGTACACGTTCTGGAACGTGGGCACGCTCATCGGCGCACTCACCGGCAGCGCCATCGATCCGCGGACGTTCGGTCTCGACGCCGCGTTCCCCGCCGGTTTCGTGGCCATGGTGTGGCCGTTGCTCACCGATCGGCGGGCGCGACTGGCCGCGGTCATCGGGGGAGTGGTGTTCCTCGCCACGGTGTCGTTCCTGCCCATCGGCGTGCCGATTCTGTTGTCGGTGGTCGGCGTTCTGGTGGGCGTGCAACGCCCGGTGCCACCGCCGGTGGGGGCAAAGGTGTCACGGCCATGAGCTGGACGCTGGTGATCGTTCTGGCGCTGGGCGCGTACGCGTTCAAGGTGACCGGGTTGGTGATCCTGGGTGGACGCTCGTTGCCCGCGGTGGTCGAACGTTGTCTGGCTCTCATCCCGGCCGCGGTCGTGACCGCGCTCATCGTGAAGGACACCTTCACCACCGGCCAGGACCTGGTTCTGGATGCTCGGGCGGCCGGTATCGCGGTGGCGGTGGTGGCGGCGTGGCGCAAGGCGCCGGCTGACGTGGTGATCGTGCTGGGCGCGGCCGTGACTGCTCTCTTGCGCCAAGTCTGAGCGCGACCGCGTGCGGCCTCAGTCGACGAGGGTCTTCAGTTTCTTCAGGTTGCGGCGCCAGATGGCCTTCATCACCAACTGACCGCCCACGATCTCGCCCAGACGACCGCCCAGCCACCACGGGAACGTCAGCTTCTCGCTCCAGGTGAACCGCGTGCGCGCGCCGTCATCCAGCGGCGCCAGCGTGAAGATGCCCGTGCCGGTGACCAACCCGGTGTGGCGCACGCCCATGGCTTCGCCCGGGATCCACTCGGTGATCTCCATGTGGTCGGTCAACTTGATGGGCCCCACCTTGGTGTCGCACAGGAACTTCGTGCCCACTCCGCGGGTCTGGTCACCCTCGAAGCGGATGGCCACCGCGTCGGCCATCCAGTCCACGTGACGTTCGATGGGTTCCACCACGTCCCACACGCGCGCGGGCGTGGCGTCGAGGTCGATGGATACGGTGATGCGGCTCATACCGCCAGTGTTACCCAGATCAGGCGTGAGCGCCCACACGGCGCAGTTCTTCGGCGGCTTGCTCGGGCGGAATGATGTTGATCATCACGCCGGTGCCGCGTTCGAAGCCGGCCACGGTGGTGAGCTTCGGGAAGAGGTGCACGTGCCAGTGGAAGGCCCCGTTGTGGTGGTGGGGCGCGGTGTGGAACACCAGGTTGAACGCCACGTCGGTGAACACCTCGTTCAGGTGCACCAGGGCGTCACGGATCGCGCGACCGACGCCGGCCACCTGTTCGTCGGACGAATCGGTGAGGTGCTGGTCGTGGTTGCGCGGGATGATGAGCATCTCGTACGGGCCACCGCTCCACCAGGGGCACACCACCACGGCGTCGTCAGTGGCCAGCACCACGCGCTCGTTCGACGCCAACTCGGCCTCGACCGTGGCGCACAGGATGCAGCCGCCCTCGAAGCGCACGAAGGCGCGTTCCTCGTCGAGGATCTCGCCCGGGACGAAGGGCAGACCGAGCAACTGACCGTGCGGGTGCGACAGCGACGCACCGGCCTCGCGACCGTGGTTCACGATGGCCTGCGTGTAACGGATGTTGTCGGTGTCGGCGTGGCTCTGCAGACGCTGCTTCAGCGTGACCATCATCTCGGAGCAGGCCTGGTCGCTGAACACCTCGATGCCGGCCTTGTGGTCTCGGGTGAACACGAACACCTCGTGCGTGCCACTGGCCTCGGCCATGACGTGCACCGGACCGAGGTTGCGCACCGCGAGCGAGTCGTCACCGTCGAAGGCGGGGAACAGGTTGGGGATGACGCGCATGCGCCAGTGACTGTCGGGGCCGACGCTGGCGAGCGTGGGTAACGACGCATCCTCGTTGCCGGGACAGAAGGGACACGGGCGCGTGGGACCGGATTCGACGGTGGGCACGCGGGTGGCGAAATCGGTGGGGCGCATGGCCCGCTCGGCGACGATGGTGACCCACCGGCCGGTGAGAGGATTCAGACGTAGTTGACTCACGGTGCTCACAGGATACGCAAAGAGAGTGACGAATTCCTTGTCACCGGGTGTACACCGAGACATGTGTCGGTGAATCCGCGACGAACGCCGACCGGCCCATGTCCTCCCAGCGGTCCCGCAGCCGCAGACCGGCTCGGGTCGCCATCCGATCCAGTTCCTCGGGCGACGAATAGCGGATGCTCCAGGGGCGCAGGCGAACACCACCGGTTTCGGTGAATTCCACGAACTGTCCGTCGACGCGTTGGTCCTCGGGGTGGTGCACGTCGACCGACAGAACCACACGATCGGCGTTCATGGAACGCACCCCCACCGTTCCGCCCGCCTTGCGTTGGGGGTCGGGAACGGCGGCTTCGATGATGAACGTCCCGTTGTCGTTCAGGCGCCGGGCCACGGCGTCGAACAGTGCGTGCTGGCGTTCGGCGCTGGCCAGACTGAAGATGGTGTTGTACGCGATCAACACGGCGTCGAAGGTCTGGTCGGGCAGGGCGTCGATCATGTCGCCGCGAATCAAGTCCAGCGCGAGGTCACCGGCCTTGGTGCGGCACCGCTCCAGCATCGCCTCGCTCGAATCGACACCCACCACCGTGCACCCGGCGCGGGCGAGGGGCAGGGCCAGTCGTCCGGTGCCGACGCCCAATTCCAACACGCTGCCCCCACGGGCCAACTCGGTGACCAACGCCGTGGTGGCGTCCACGTCGCTGACGTCGTCGTACCAATCGTCGTAGACGTCGGCGAACGAGTCGCCGTAGGTCGCGTCGTCGAAGCCCTTCATGCGCGTCCAGTCCACCACGCCGTCGTGGTCGGCAGTGAATCGGGCGATCGGGTCCGACGACGGGGCGGTACTCTTCGGGAATGGCCGGCACCGTGACATACATGGATCACGCGGCCACCACACCCATGCGCGCGTCGGCCATCGCGGCCATGATGCCGTTCCTCGACGGCGTGTACGCCAACCCCAGTGGCTCGCACCGTTTCGCTCGCCTGGCCCGCAAGTCGGTGGACGAGGCCCGCGACCTGATCGCGTCCCTGGTGGGCTGCAAGCCGGGTGAGATCGTCTTCACCGGCTGTGGCACCGAGAGCGACAACGCCGCCATCGTGGGGGTGGTGCGTCGACGCGGTGGCGTGGCCGTGTGTCCGGCCGCCGAGCACCACGCCGTGTTGCACTGCGTCGAGCACTTGGGTGGACGAGTGGTGGCCGTCGACGCCAACGGCGCGGTCGATCTCGACGCTCTGCGCACCGCGCTCGACGACTCGGTCAGCAGCGTCTCGGTGATGGCCGTCAACAACGAGACCGGCGTGATCACCGACATGAGGGCGGTGTCGGCGCTGGTTCGCCGTCACGCTCCGAACGCGGTGTTGCACACCGATGCCGTGCAGGCCGCGTGCTGGATCGATCTTCGCGACTTGTGGCCGTTGGTGGACTCCATGGCCGTCAGTGCCCACAAGTTCGGCGGTCCCAAGGGCGTGGGTGCGTTGATCGTGCGCGAGGGTGTCACCTTCGAGCCCATCGTCCTGGGTGGCGGACAGGAACGCGATCGTCGCAGTGGCACCCACAACGTGGCCGGCATCGTGTCCATGGCCGAGGCCCTGCGCGCCACCGACGCCGAACGAGCGCACGAGGTGGCGCGAATCACCGCGTTGCGCGACACGTTGCTGGCCGGACTGTCGGCCATTCCGGGGGTGCGTCGCACGGTGCCCGATTCGGTGTCGGTGCCCGGTGTGGCCCACGTGTGCATCGCCGACGTCGAGAGCGAGTCGTTGCTGTATCTGCTCGACGAGGCCGACGTGTGCGCGTCGGCGGCTTCGGCGTGCGCGAGTGGCGCCATGGAACCGTCCCACGTGTTGTTGGCGATGGGCGTGGAACGCGAATGGAGCGCGGGAGCCCTGCGCTTGTCGATGGGGCACACCACCACCGCGGCCGACGTGGAACGCACGGTTCAGGTGGTCACCGCGGCGGTGGAGCGCATTCGCACCGCCGCCGCTCGTTTGAAGCGGGCCTGATCACAACCGCGGCGACTCCGCCGTAGCCTGCGGGGCATGAAGGTGCTCATCGCCATGTCCGGCGGGGTCGATTCGTCGGTCGCCGCCGCTCTGTTGGTGGAGCAGGGGCACGACGTGGTGGGCGTCACCATGCGTTTGTGGGGTGGCGAAAGTGACACCGGCTGTTGCAGTGTCAGCGACGTCGACGACGCTCGCCGCGTGGCTCAGCAGATCGGCATCGATCATCTGGTCTTCAACTTCACGGACGAGTTCCATCGCGACGTGGTCGAGCCGTACGTGAACGATCACGCGATGGGCGTCACACCGAATCCGTGCATCGAGTGCAACCGTCACCTGAAGTTCGATCGTCTCCACGAGCGGGCCATCGTTCTGGGTTTCGACGCCGTGGCCACCGGACACCATGCCCGGGTGGTCGAACGAGACGGTGTGCATCGACTGGCGCGCGGTCACGACTCCGCCAAGGACCAGAGTTACGTGGTGCACATGCTGGACCAGTCGGCGATGTCACGCACGCTGTTCCCGGTGGGGGAGATGAACAAGGCCGACGTGCGCGCGCACGCCGAACGATTGGGATTGCGCACGGCCGGCAAGCCCGACAGTCAGGACGTCTGTTTCATCACCACGTCCAAGGACGACGACGGTCGCTCGGGTCGCTCGGCTTTCCTGGCGCGGCGCATTCCGCTGCACGTCGGCGAGATCGTCGACACCGAGGGTGCCCGTATCGGTGAGGTGGAAGCGGTCGAGATGGTCACGCTCGGACAGCGTCGTGGTGTGGGTGGCGGTGGTGGCACCAAGCGCTTCGTCGTCGACGTCGACGTGCCCGGTCGTCGGGTGGTGGTGGGCCCCGAAGCGATGTTGCTCACCGATCGCGAAGTGGTGGGTCAGGTGTCCTGGAGTTCGTCGGCGGTCGCCGGTGCGGTGCGCGTGCAGTGCAGTGCCCACGGCGACGCGAACCTCGCCGACATCGAGACCGACACCGACGGCAACGTGGTGGTGCGGTGGCGCGAACCACAACGACGCATCTCGCCCGGTCAGAGCGCCGTGTTCTACGACGAGGCCGGTGAGGTGGTGCTCGGTGGTGGCGTGGTCAACTCGCCCAGGGTCCGACCCGGTCGCGACGGGCACACCAACATCGACTTCACGTGAATCGCCTTCCCGCCGGGCTCGGCGCGGGTGGCCGACAACACGACGGTCTCGAAGTCGCCCAGGGTCACGCGTAGCGCGGCTCCGCGACACCCACCGGTGAGATCGGCCGCGTCGGTGGTTCCGATCGTCACCGCGTCGACGGATCGAACGTCACGAGCGAGGAACATGGCGGTCTCGGCCAACACCACGTGATCGTGGATCACCAGGCCGGCGGGCACCTGCACCAACCAGCGTCGCGAGTAGCGGTGGAAGCGACGGGGGAGCGACCACGACAGCACGACCGCCATCACGCCCGTGATCGCCGCGGCGACCCAGTTCTGGTCGATTCCGAACGAAAGGGCGGCGACGATGCTCGACACCCAGACGATCCAGGCCAGCACCTGAATGGTCACCATGGTCGCCGAGCACCGCAACAGGTGACGACGTTCGTCCCCGTACGCCGACACCTGCACGAACGAGTCGCCCACTTCGGCGCTGAACACGAGCAGTGTCGCCACGATCGCCACCGCGAGCGCGATGCCCGACGCGCCGTCGCCGTCGAGGGCCACGACGACACCCGTCGACACGATCGACGTGGGGCACGCGAGGCGCAGGGCGGTGAGCGAGACGCTGGAGGGCACCAGAACGCACAGAAGGCCGACGGCCCACGCGGCCCAGATCGCGACGTTCGTCATCGCGCGCGCGGCATCGGACCACCCGTCGATGGCGTCACCACACAACGGTGCGATCGCGCCACCGGCGACCACCGCCACGCGCATCGCCCACGACACGAGGGTGGGGTTTCGTGACACGCGCGATTCCGACACGTCCCACAGCGTTACCGATGGGACCAACGTCCCAACAATCGGAGACCGACGAACCTCGGTGAAGGTGCGCTCGATTGTGGCGCGGTGGGAGTCGCCTGCTACGAAAGTGTCGAGGGGATGATCATGACCATGGCGGCGACCACATATCTGACCGGTGGCATCGCCACCGGCGTGGGCAGTCTTCCGCATCGTGACGCTCGTGCCGCCGCCGAGTTCGCGTTGACGAGTTCTCCCGATCTGCCGGCGATTCCGTCGCTCCCCAAGCGCTCGCCGGCCGAGTCGATGATCGCCCAAGCCGTGGTGGGGATCCGGGGCATCAGCGTGGGTCAGTACGGGGCCATCGTGGTCGACCCGTCACGCATCGACCCGTTCGCTCCGGTCGACACCGACTTTCATCACGACGCCTTCGTCGGCCTGCGCACCTTCCTCGAGGTGGCCGCCGGTCGCACGACGCCGGTGAAGTGGCAGTTCACCGGACCGGTGACTCTCGGCCTGTCGCTGGTGCGCGCCGGAGTGCCCGTTCATCTGGCGTTCGACGTCGCGGTTCGCGCGGTGCGCTCGCACGTTCGCAGCATCCACGAACACGTGGCCTCGGTCCTTCCGGACGCACCACAGGTGGTGTTCATCGACGAGCCGATGATCGGCGACATCATGGACGAGTCGTTTCCCATCGCACCCGACACCGCCATCGACCTGATGTCGGGTGCCATGGCCGTGGTCGAGCGCGATTGTCTGGTCGGACTTCACAGTTGCGCCGACGTCGACCTGGCCCCCTTGTTGGCCGCGGGTCCCGCGGTGTTGAGCGTTCCCGTCTCCGAGTCACTCGTGCACTCGGCGTCGGCGCTGGCGGGTTTCCTCGACAAGGGAGGTTCGGTGGCGTGGGGCGTGGTGGCCACCGACGGTCCCATGATGAACAACGCCGAGCGGGCCTGGAAGAAGTTGGCCGGCGTCTGGTGCGGCCTCGTGCAGAACGGCTGCGATGCGATGAAGCTGCGCCAGCAGTCGTTGGTCACTCCGGCGTGCGGCTTGGCGTTGCACACCGAGGAGCACGCCGCGTCGATCATGGCCCAGGTGAGCGACATCGGAGAGCGCGTTCGCACGCAAGCGCTCGCCACCCGTCTGACCGTCGGCGCCTGAGGTTCGCTCTCTCACCCCTGATCTACAATCTGTCCATGGCTGCCGGGTCGAAGAAGTCCTCCGATGCGGTCATCCGACACGCCGAATTGGTGCGGCTGATCGACTACCACCGTCAGCGTTATTTCGTCGACGATTCCCCCGAGATCTCCGATGCGGAATACGACGAACTCGAGCGCGAGCTTCGCGTCATCGAACGTGATCACCCCGAACTGGTCACCGAGTCGTCCCCTAGTGCGCGCGTGGGCGCTTCCACGGTCGAGACGTTCTCGCCCGTCGAGCATCGCGTCCCCATGACCAGCCTCGACAACGCCATGGATCATTCCGAGTTGGTGGCGTGGGGCGAGCGGGTGGTGAAGGGCCTCCCCGAGGGCGAAGCCACCGCGTACGTGTGCGAGTTGAAGATCGACGGCTTGGCCATGAGTCTGCGCTACGAGAACGGCGTGCTGGTGCAGGCCGCCACGCGCGGCGACGGTCGGGTGGGCGAGGACGTCACGGCGAACGTGGCCACCATCGCCGTGGTGCCCAAGATGCTGACGGCGCCCGAGGGTGTCGTGATTCCCGAGGTGCTCGAGGTGCGCGGTGAGGTGTACCTGCCCATCGACGCCTTCGAACGATTGAAGGCCGCCAAGGAACGAGAGAACGTCGAACGTATCGCGGCGGGGCGCAAGCCCGAACCGGTGCCGGTGAACCCGCGCAACGCCGGGGCCGGAAGCTTGCGTCAGAAGGACTCCGCCGTCACCGCCTCGCGGGGTTTGGCGTTCTGGGCGTACCAACTGGGCGAAGTGGTCGGTGGCCCCGTGTTCACCAGTCATCACCAAACGCTCGAGTTCCTGCGGTCGCTGGGCTTCCCCGTGAACCCCAACATCGAAGTGGTGGATTCGGTCGACGCCGTCGACGCGTATTGCGCGCGTTGGCAGGAGAACCGACACCAACTGCCGTACGAGATCGACGGTGTCGTGGTGAAGCTCGACGATCTCGCCCAACGCGAGACGCTCGGATTCACCGCGCGCGCTCCGCGATGGGCCATCGCGTTCAAGTTCCCGCCCGAGGAACGCACCACGTTGTTGCGCGACATCCAGATCTCGGTGGGTCGCACCGGGCGCGTCACGCCGTTCGCAGTTCTCGAGAAGGTGTTCGTCGGCGGTTCCAATGTGGAGATGGCCACGCTGCACAACGAGGATCAGGTGCGCCTGAAAGACGTCCGACCCGGTGACACGGTGGTGGTGCGCAAGGCCGGCGACGTCATCCCCGAGGTGGTGGGGCCGGTGCTGGCGTTGCGCCCCGAGGGCCTCGAGCCATGGGCCTTCCCGTCGGTGTGTCCTTGCCCCATGAAGGGCGAACTCACCCGTCCCGAGGGCGAGGCCAACACGCGTTGCATCGAACCGGGTTGCCCCAGTCAACGCGACCAACGCATCATCTACTTCGCCTCGCGCGGTGCCATGGACATCGAGGGTCTGGGCGAGAAGACCGTGTTCCAGTTGTCCGACGCCGGTTTCGTGTCCGATCCGGGCGATCTGTATTCGCTCACCGTCGAGCAGTTGCTCACGTTGGATGGATTCGCCAGCATCAGCGCCGAGAAACTGTTGACCGCCATCGACGGCTCCAAGTCGCGTCCGCTTCCCAAGATCCTCACCGCGCTCGGTGTGAAGCATCTCGGACCGTCGGCCTCGGAAGCCTTGGCGCTCGCCTTCGGCAATCTCGACGCCATCATGAACGCCTCCCAGGCCGACCTGGCCAGCGTCGAGGGAGTGGGCGAGGTCATCGCGGCGTCCATCACCGGATGGTTCGCCGTGCCCGACAATCGCGCCTTCATCGAGAAGATGCGCGACAGCGGTGTCGAGTTCGGCAACCTGGAGGTGTCACGTCTTCCGCAGAATCTGGTGGGTCGCAACATCGTGGTCACCGGTTCGTTGGACGGCTTCGACCGTGACGGAGCCGAACGCGCCATCAAGGACCGCGGAGGCAAGAGCCCCGGGTCGGTGTCGAAGAAGACCGATGCGTTGGTGGTGGGCGCCGAACCCGGCGCCAGCAAACTCACCAAGGCACAGGAACTCGGTATCCCCGTTCTGGACGAGGCCCAGTTCGTGGCGCTGTTGGAAACCGGCGAGATCCCCGGCTGAGGGTCAGAGCACCTCGAACGACCACGAGAAGCTGCGCGCGGTGTTGCGGCCCTCCTCGATCTTCCAGAAGAGCACGGTCACCCGGTGCACCCCGACGTCGTACCGCTCGACGGCGGCACCCTCGGTGGGCTCGAAGCGAATCAACGAATTGCCCTGGTCGTAGATGGCGGTCTTGGGTAGTTCGATCTGTTGGCCGGGCTTCACGTCCTGGGGCGAGGCGTCCTCGAGCCGTGTGGTGGGAATGGTGATGTCGTCGAGAATGATCTCGGCTTCGTAGCCGTCGATGAGGTCGACGGAGATCTCGGTCTGGGACAGCACCTGGCGATCGTTGGGGGCGGGGGAGACCTCGATGATCTCGTCGGGGTATCCGAGGGCGTCGCGACCGGTGGTGGCCGACATGAGCCCCAAGATGACCATCATCAATCCGATCGCCAGTCCGGCGCTGATGAGCACCATCTCGATGGAGGGACGACGACGGCGACCTCGAGCAGACGTGCGGGTGTCGGATTCGACGTGCGTGACAGCGCCCTTGGTTTCCTGGTCGGATTCGTCGGCGGTTTCTTGGGCGGACTCGCTGGCGGACTCGCGGGGGGCGTCGTTGTCGCTCACGTCGACATTCTGACCCGATGTGCTGGTGTTTTGCACCTTGTGACCGGGGCGATCGTCACACATTCGCAATACACCGCTAGTTTCCCAGCGATGTCCATCTTCGAGAATCACGACCCGGATTCGTTGATCGACACCCTGGTCGACGGCCGCTATCGCCTGCGCACCGAGATCAGCCGCTCGGGGTCCAGCACGGTTTTCGTGGCCCGAGACGATCGTTCCGGTGCCGACGTCTCCATTCGGGTGTTCTCGGCCGATGTCAGTCGCCAGCGAGGCGAGGCCCTGCTCGAGCAGGCCACCGCCGCGGCGGAGATGAATCACCCCCAGGTGCTGCGCACGTTGGCGTTCGGGCGCGCCACGATCGCCGATTCGAGTCGCGTGTACGTGGTGCAGGAATTGCTCGGTGGGGGCACGCTGCAGGATTTGATCGATCGCGGGCGTTTGCTGACCCCCAGCCAGGCGTTGGCCGTCGGGGTGGACGTGTGTCGCGCCCTCGACTACGCCCACAAGCGCGGCCTCACGCATTTCGACCTGCGACCGTCGGCCATCGTCTTCGGTGACGATCGCCGGGCCCGCGTGGCCGATCTGGGCGTGGCATCGGTGGTCGCCGAGGATGCCTGGGCCGACACCACCTCGGTGTCGCTCGAGCGCGCGCGTTATTGCGCGCCCGAACAAGCCCTCGGAGAACCCTTCGACGAGAAGGCCGACGTGTACGCGTTGGCTCTGGTTCTCACCGAAGCGGTCACCGGCTCGGTGCCCTTCCTCGCCGACTCCGTGGTCACCACGCTCGGGGGTCGTGTCGACAAGCTGTTCCCCGTTTCGGCCGATCTCGGTGGTCTGGCCTCGGTTCTGGAAAAAGCCGGACGCTCCGATCCGTTGGAACGTTCGGGAGCCGCCGACATGGGGCGCGCGTTGGTGCAAGCGGCCCCCTCGTTGCCGCGTCCCGCACCCTTGCCGTTGGTGGCGGCCACGCTGTTCGACGGCACCGGAGAGATTGCTCGCCCGGTCGACACCGCGGTGATCCCCGGTACCACCGACACGATGGTGATCTCCGCCTCCGACGGGGACGACGATGCAGACTCGGTCACCGACGATCGTGACGATGCCCCGGCGATCGCACGATGGATCGTGGCCGCTGTGACGGTGTTGGTGGTCGTGGTCGGTGGGTTCTTGTTGTTCTCCGTGATCCAAAAAGATTCGTACGCGGTGCCCGCGCTGACCGGTGTGGACGTGGGCGAGGCCACCAATCTCGTCACCGAATACGACTGGACCATCGTCGAGGTGGAAGAAGCCAGCGAGGACGTGCCTGCCGGCGCCATCGTGCGCACCGATCCCGAGACCGGGAAGAAATTGCAGAGTGGCAAGACCATCACGTTCGTGGTGTCCACCGGACCGCCCCCGGTTCCGTTGCCCGAATTGAACGCCCTCGACGTGGCGACCGCCACCGTCGCATTGACCGATGCCGGACTGGTGTTGGGCGCGCAGACTCCGGAGTTCAGCGAGGACGTGGTTGCCGGTCAGGTCATTCGTTGGGCCGTGGCGTTGCAGCCGAACCTGGTGGCCGGCCAGGAAGTGGTCAAGGGCACCGCGGTCGACATCGTGGTGTCGCAGGGACCCGCGCCACGCGTGGTGCCCGACCTGCGAACGTTGACCATCGATGCCGCCACGATCGCGTTGAACGATCTGCAACTGATCATCAATCGGGCCGACGACGAGTTCTCGAACGACGTGCCCGTCGGCGGAGTCTCCTCGCAGTTGCCCGCCGCCGGTGAGTCGCTTCCCAAGGGTGCATCGGTGACGGTGGCCATCTCGAAGGGCCCCGATCTGGTGGCCATGCCGAATCTGGCCACGCTCACCAATCTCGATGCCGTGAAGGCCGCCATCACCAACGCCGGCCTCACCGTGGGCAGCGTGACGGGTCGGGTGCGCGGTGCACCGATCGCGGCCTCCGTCGGGGGCCAGGTGGTGGCCACGGGTCAGTTGCTCCCGCGTGGAAGTGTCGTCGACATCATCTATTACGGCTGATTCGCGCCGGACTTTTCACCCGCTCATCGGGCGGGAATAAGGTGAATTCTGAGTCGAAGGAGATCGATCATGGGAGCACTGAACGGCCGTGTGGCCATCATCACCGGCGCCGGACGCGGATTGGGACGTGAGCACGCGTTGCTGTTCGCCGCCGAAGGAGCCAAGGTCGTCGTGAACGACCTCGGAGGCGCGAACGACGGCACCGGCACCGACATCACCCCGGCCCAGCAGACCGTGGCCGACATCAAGGCGATGGGCGGCGAAGCGATCGTCAACGGCGACAACGTCGCCGACTGGGATGGCGCCAAGCGCATGATCGACAGCGCCATCGAGGCGTTCGGTGATCTCGACATCCTGGTGAACAACGCCGGCATCCTGCGCGACCGCGTGTTGGTCAACATGACCGAAGCAGAGTGGGACGCGGTCATCGCGGTTCACTTGAAGGGACATTTCGCGCCCACGCGTCACGCCGCCGTGTACTGGCGCGAGCAGTCCAAGGCCGGCATCACCAAGCCCCGCAACATCGTTCACACCAGCAGCACCAGCGGACTGTTCTCGAATCCCGGTCAGGGCAACTACGGCGCGGCCAAGTCCGGAATCGCCACGTTCAGTCAGATCTGCGCCAAGGAGTTGGCGCGCTACAACGTGAAGAGCAACTCCATCGCACCGGCGGCGCGCACGCGCCTCACGTTGGCCACCCCCGGTCTCGAGGAGGTGTTGGCTCCCAAGGAGGGCCAGTTCGACAAGTGGGATCCGGCCAACGTCAGCCCGTTGGTGGCGTACCTGTCTTCGGAGGCGTGCGAGTTCACCGGTGAGACGTTCTTCGTTCAAGGTGGTCAGGTGACCCGCGTGCAATCGTGGACCAACGCCGAGACCATCGATCAGGACGATCGTTGGTCGGTGTCGGCGCTCGCTTCGGCGATGTCGTCGTTGAAGCCCAAGTCCTGATCCGTGGGCGCCGACGCCCGCGATTCCAACCCGCGCACGCTGAACGTCGACTCCGTCGGGGTCGACGAGTTGGGCGTGGTGCCGTGGCCCATCCTGCTTCGTCGTTGGTTGGGACGTCGGGTGCCCATCGATCGTCACTGGGCCGTGTTGGTGGTGGTGCTGTCGGCGTTGTTCACGGTGGGATTCACCATCACGATCCTGGCGGTGTCACTGGGCACGATCGCCGATGATCTCGACTCCAGCATCTCGGTGGTGTCGTGGAGCATCACCGGCCCCATGCTCGCCTTCGGAGTGGTGGGACCGGCCTACGGCAAGGCCGGTGATCTGTGGGGTCACAAGCGGGTGTTCGTGTGCGGTCTGTTGGGTGCGGGCATCTTCGCCGCATTGACGTCGGTGGCATGGGACGCTCCGAGCATGATCGCGTTCCGCATCCTCTCGGCCTCGGCGGGCGCGGCCACCGGACCGTCGACGATGGCGTACATCAATCGGTTGTTCCCCGCCGATCAACGTGTGCGCCCGCTCAGTTACTGGAGTTTCGTGAACGCCGGAGCGCCGGTGCTCGGAGTCATCGCCGGTGCCCCGCTGGTGGAGGCGTTCGGTTGGCGCATCATCTTCGCCGTGCAGGCACCGTTGTGCATTCTCGGCGTGGTCATCGCGCTGTGGTTGTTGCCCGACACCGAGAGGTCGACGGACGTACATTTCGACGTGGCCGGTTCGGTGACCCTGGGCCTGGGTGCGACCATGTTGTTGGCCGGCGTCAATCAAGGCCCGAAGTGGGGATGGGACAGTCCACTCACCATCGGCTTGTTGTGCGCGTCCGTCGTGTCGTTGGTGCAGTTCGTGCGGATCGAGAAGCGCGTGCGCGACCCCCTGTTGCCCCTTCATTGGTTGCGTACGCGCAACGTGGCGTTTCCGGTGATGTCGCAGACCTTGGCGAACTTCG
>JAURHL010000240.1 GCA_030833305.1 Acidimicrobiales bacterium
TTTCCTCGATGGAGATCTCGTCGAATTGGACTCCGGTGGCGGTCCGAAGAGCCTCGGCGATGCGCCGGCGTCCGTCGGCCTGTGGGAAAACCAGCACGCGCACCCCGGCGACCTCATTCGACCTCGGCACCATCTGACACCCGGATGCCGGTCGCGACCCGAATGGGAACACCGTCACCCAGCGGGCACCATGGGAAGCGGCCACGTTGGCCAACAACTCGATTCGACTCGTCCATTGCGCCGCGGACATCGTCTCCCAGTCATCGAGTTCCCCGCCCGCGACGACCACGTGGCGCAACTGGGGACCCGAACTCGAGACCTTGGCCTCGCGCTGACGTCGGATGCGGCTGAACACGCCCCCATTGTTGCCGACGGGCGATGGCGCACGGTGACTCCGACGATCGGCTGCTCCGACGATGTACCGTTCTGGCGTGCACGTCGCCTGCATCATGGATGGGAACGGTCGATGGGCCCGACAACGAGGTCTCGCGAGAACCGCCGGTCACACGGCGGGCGAGGAGAATCTGGCCGTCGTGGTTCGTGCCGCGGTGCGACTCGGCGTCGATCATCTGACGGTGTTCGGCTTCTCCACCGAGAACTGGGTACGACCCCGCCAGGAAGTCCGCCACATCCTGGGCCTGCACGAGAAGTTGTTCGGGCGAATCACGGAACTCGACGAATTGAACGTGCGCGTGCGTTGGATCGGCCGTCCGTTCGGTGAACGCTCCGCGAGAACCCCTCGATACGTGCAGCGCGCGATCGCCAAAGCCATCCGAGACACCGAGTCAAACACCGGGATGACCCTCACGGTGGCATTCGACTACGGCAGCCGCACCGAGATCGCCCACGCCGCCGAAGTCCTCCGCCGAAGCGGACGGCCCATCACCGTCGAGAGCATCGCCTCGTGCCTGTACGAGCCCGACCTGCCGACGGTCGACGTTCTCGTCCGCACGTCGGGCGAGACCCGGGTTTCGAATTTTCTTCTGTGGCAGTCGCAAGGCGCACCCATCTCGTTCGCCGAGGCGGCGTGGCCCGATCATTCGTCGGCCGATCTCGAGGACGCCATCGCCCTGGCCCGTCGCGCATCGTCGTCGCCGAACTGACCGATCCTCACACCGAATCGAATCGCCAGCGCGGTGATCCATCGTCCCGTACTGGACTGCTGTACCGTGACCGCGTGCCCAAATCGCCCTCCCGTCGTACCCTCAGCGACGCGCTGGAGATCGCGACCTCGGCCCTACCCGCCGCCGAGGCTCGTCCGGGTCAGAGACACATGGCGACCGCGGTCGAGGAAGCCATCGCCGAGGGTCGTCATCTGGTGGTGCAGGCGGGCACCGGCACGGGCAAGACCATCGCCTACCTTGTCCCCGCGATGCTGGCCGGTAAGCGCACCGTGGTGGCCACCGCCACCAAGGCTCTGCAGGACCAACTGGCCAAGAAAGATCTCCCCTTCCTGGTGGAGGCACTGAGCGACTATCTCGGACACGAGGTGTCGTGGGCTGTCTTGAAAGGTCGCCGCAACTACGTGTGCCGCCAGCGCATCGCCGAGGTGTCGGGGCAGGCCAGTGGCAAGAACAAACGTGATGATTCGCCCACGCTGCTCGATCTCGAGGACTTCTCGACGACGACCCGACGCGAGATCGATCGCATCGTCGCGTGGGCGGGGCACACCCCCACCGGGGACTTCGCGGACCTCGATTTCAACCCGTCCGAGCGAGCGACTCTCGCCGTATCAGTGGGAAGCGAGGAGTGCCCCGGCGCCAACAGATGCCCCTTCGGCGGCAGTTGCTTCGCCGAGATGGCCCGTGCCCGCGCCGCCGAGGCCGAGATCATCGTGGTGAACACGCACCTGTACGGAAACCACATCGCATCCGACGGTGCATTGTTGCCCGAACACGACATCGTCATCGTCGATGAGGCCCACGGCCTCGAGGACATCATGAGTGACACCGTCGGCATCTCCATCGGCGAAGGCAGCTTCACGTACTTCGCGGGAGCGGTTCGCCGCATCCTCGACGACCCGAAGTTAAATATGGAAATCACCGATGTCGGGCTGATGCTCAACGAGGTTCTGGCTCCGAATCTCGGCAACCGTTTGAGCGCGCCGCTGCCTGCTGTGGTCGCCGAAGCGTTGGCGGCCGGACGCCGGGTGGTGGGCGCCACCCTCGACGGGTTGCGACGGATCGAGACCAAAGATGACGACTCGAACCAACGCAAATTGCGCGCGCAAATGTTGGCCACACGACTTGCCGACACCCTCGACGCGGCCCTCGGCATCGATTCCACTTTCGTCCCCTTCGTGACGGGGCGAGCCGATCGACCGAAACTCGACATCGCACCGCTCGACGTGGCTCCGATACTGCGCGAGGGGGTGTGGTCGAAACATCCCTCGATCCTGACCAGCGCGACGATTCCCGCCAACATGCCCACCCGAATCGGACTACCCGCCGACAACACGTCGATGCTCGACGTCGAGAGCCCCTTCGACTACCCCGAGAACGCGATCCTGTATTGCTCGACGTCGCTTCCCGAACCCAACTCGCCACAGTTCAGTTCGCGCATGCACGACGAGTTGTTCCACCTCATCTCGGCGGCCGGCGGACGAACGTTGGCCCTCTTCACCAGCTACAAGGCCATGGACGCCGCGGTGACCGAGATGCGCAAACGTCTGACCGTCACGGTCTTCGCGCAGAACGAATATCAACGCGGTCAACTGGTGAGGATGTTCTCCGAGGACGAGACGTCATGTCTGTTCGCCACCGCCAGCTTCTTC
>JAURHL010000241.1 GCA_030833305.1 Acidimicrobiales bacterium
CGTCACGAGATGGCCTTGGCGGCGAAACGCTTTCTCGACGCACTCGACTGATCAGCCGGTGTGAACCTCGAGGCCGGCGAGATCGCCCCGGGCCCGCCAAGCAGCGACATGGTCGATGAATCCCATCACGCTCGTCATCCAAGCCATCGAACGCGCAGTGGTCATGTCGCCTACTTCACCCTCTCGGTTCAGATAGCCCGGCGTGCACACGGCGTTGTAGCGGGCGATTCCGAAGACCTGGCCGAGAAGCAGGTTGAACCACTCCTCCTGTGCTGCCTCGATCGGCTCCATGGTGGTGATGCCCTCGGCCTTGGCCTTGCCCACGAGCCACGCCACGTGTTCGGCCACCGTGCTGATGGAGTGCAAGAAGTTGGTGGCCTGGGCACCCTGCACGGTGCTGATCATGAGCATGTTCGGGAATCCGCGCGTGAGAACGCCCTGCAACGTGGAAGGCCCGTTGCCCCACGCCTCCGACAACGGAACACCGTCCCGTCCCTTCGGGTCGAATCCCAAACGATGGTGATAGTCGCTGGTCACCTCGTAACCCGACGCGTAAATCAGCACGTCGACGGGATACTCGACACCTTCGAAGATCGGGCCGTTCTCGCCCACCTCGTGAATGCCCTTGCCATCGGTGTCGACGAGGTGCACGTTGGGGCGGTTGAACGCCGGCAGGTATTCGTCGTGGAAACAGGGGCGCTTGCAGGCCTGGCTGTACCACGGCATCAATTTCTTGGCCGTCTCGGGATCGGTGACGATGTTGGCGATGTGGTCGCGGATCTTCTGGACGTTGTCGAAGTCCAACTGCTCCAGTGCCGCGGCTTCTTCCTCCGACTCGGGGAACTTGCGCGTGTCGGTCCAGAACAACTTGGTCCACTCGTCGGCCACCATGTCGACCTCGGGTTGCGACCCCGTGATGGCCTGCGTGAAGTTGACGATGCGCTCGGCCTGCCAGCCCGGCTGCAACGTCCGGAACCACTCGGGGTCGGTGGGCTTGTTGTTGCGCTTGCCCACCAGGGCCGGGGTGCGCTGGAAGACGTACAGCTCCTTGGCGGCCTCGGCCAGTTTCGGAACGGCCTGCACCGCGGTGGCGCCGGTGCCGATGATGCCGACCCGCTTGTCGGCGAGGTTCACCATCTTCTCGGTGGGGCTTCCGCCCGTGTAGGCGTAGTCCCAACGACTCGTGTGGAACATGTGCCCCTTGAAGTTGCGGATGCCCTCGACGTCGGGAAGCTTGGGGCGGTGCAACACACCACCCGCGATGATCACGAACTTGGACGACAGATCATCACCGCGACTGGTCGTGGTGTGCCAGCGCTGCGATTCATCGTCCCAACGCATGTCCTCGACCTCGGTCTGGAAGAGGGCACGGGGATACAGGTCGAGCGTGCGACCGAGCAACTGGCAGTACGCGAAGATCTCGTAGGCCTTCACGTACTTCTCGGTGGGCATGTAACCCGTCTCCTCCAGAAGAGGCAGGTACACGTACGACTCCACGTCGCACGCACAGTTGGGGTAGCGGTTCCAGTACCAGGTGCCACCGAAGTCGCCGGCCAGGTCGATCATGCGGAAGTTCGTGACGCCGGCCTTCAACAGATGATGAGCGGCGAGCATTCCTCCGAATCCGGCGCCGACGATCACGACCTCGGTCTCTTCTCGCACCGCGTCGCGGGTGAAGTTGGGGTCGACGAAGGGGTCTCGTCCGAAATCGGCCCATTCACCGGCGATGGTCTTGAACTGGGCGGTGCCGTCGGAGCGCAGACGCTTCTCGCGCTCGATGCGGTACTTCTCGCGAATCTCCTCGGGTGACAGGTGCCCCGATTCTGAAGTGCTCATCATGATCGTGTTTCCCCTGACCGATTGGTGACTTCCATCCTCGCAAGCACCCCACCTCGTCGCCAATTCCTGACGACGCCGGGACGACACCCGTCACGTGGACCAGTCCTCCCCTGCCGTCACGATAATCGGACGTCGCTTCTACGCTGATCTCATGTCTGCCAGCCCCTCCCCCCTCGTCGACGTTCGACGCGCCGACGACCGACCACACACCCGCATCGGCTGGCTGGACTCCCGTCATTCCTTCTCGTTCAGCAACCACTGGGACCCGGCCAACACCCACCACGGGGTTCTGCTGGTCAACAACGACGACAAAGTGGCCCCCGGCGCCGGGTTCGACACGCACCCGCATCGCGACATGGAGATCGTCACCTGGGTGCTCGACGGTTCGCTGGTCCATCAGGACTCCATCGGCAACAGCGGCGTCCTGTATCCCGGGCTCGCCCAACGTATGAGCGCCGGCACCGGCATCCTGCATTCGGAGAAGAACGACGCGTGGAAGCACGGCGTCGGAGATCGACACGAGTCGCCCGTGCACTTCATCCAGATGTGGGTGGTTCCCGACGAGTCCGGCATCGATCCCGGGTACGAACAGGTCGAGCTCGACGGGAGCGACCTCGCCGGTCGTCTCGCGGTCGTGGCCTCGGGCATGGACGCCCACCGCGATCGCACGGCCATCCGCATCCGGAATCGTTTCGCGGCGTTGCACGTGGCTCGACTGTCGCCAGGGGAATCGATCATCGTGCCGGACGCGCCGTTCGCGCACGTCTTCGTTCCCCGCGGCGCGGTCGACATGGAAGCGGCCGGGGAACTTCGAACCGGAGACGCGGTGCGTCTGACCGTCGAGGGCGGCCAACGAATCATCGCGACCTCGGAATCGGAGATCCTGATCTGGG
>JAURHL010000242.1 GCA_030833305.1 Acidimicrobiales bacterium
CGGGGGGATCATGTGACGATAGAGAAAGCTCCACGTGGGCATGCCGTGAACCAACAACGCCACCGGAGCGTCGCGAGGTCCTTCGTCGACATAATGCATGCGAAGGCCGTCGAGATCCAGATAGTGGGGTTCGAACGGAAAGTCGACGAGGTCGTCGAAGTTGGCCTCTGGGGTGCGCAGGAAGGCGATGCCAGCATCGGTGCGGTTCATCTTCCCGTTGTAGTGGATGGACGCTGCACTCACAAGCGAACCCGGGTTTCGTGTCGTCTACTCTGAACGACGGACGCGAGGTACCGGGGGAGGGGAGACATGGGGGCGCAACCGAGGCACGTCAACCATGATCTCGGTCCGATGAAGTGCCCCGTGCACCTGGACGATGTCGATCTCTTCGCCGACGGCGCCCAGGAGCACTGGTACGAGATGTACGAGATCCTCCATCGTGAGGCACCGGTGTTGCGCATACCCGGTGGCGGTCTGCGGCCCGGAACCGACGCCTTCGTGCTCACGAAGCACTCCGACATCGCGATGGTCGTGAAGGACCCCGAACGGTTCACGTCTCTCACCCAGAAGCGCGTCAACGATTGGGCGAACGACGGACTCTCGGCCGACGAGGCCTACACCGCCTCGCGCAACCTCATGACCGCCTCGATGGTGTCCTTGCGCCCCACCCAGGAGCTGTACATCAAACATCGTAAGGAACTCACCGACCCGTGGGTGGGTACCGGCGCACCGCGGCACCGCGAGATGATCACTCGACTCGCCAACGACCTCGTCGACGAGTGGGTCGACGACGGCGACGTCGAGTTCATCGGGCGCTTCGCCCGGCCGCTGCCGCAACGTGTGTTCGCCACCATCCTCGGCTTTCCGTTGGACGACATCGCGCTGCTCGCCGAGTGGGGCGACGCCATCGTCACTCCCTTCGTTCACGGAACCGGTCTGAAGCACGAACTGAACGCCGAACAGGCCAAGCAGATGTTCGCTCGACTCGAGGGATTCCAGGACTACATCCAGGAACACGTGCGAGCCAAGCGTCAGAATCCGCAGGACGACATGGTGAGCTTCCTGTGCGGTGTGCATTACGAGGCGCTCGACCGCAAGCTGACCGATCTCGAGATCGCCGGCATCGTGCACGCCATGATCATCGGGGCCCTCGAGACCACGCAGTACGCGTTGGAGGAACAAGCCCAGTTGTTGTGCGAGATCCCCGGTTTGTTCGAGGTTTTGCGCGCGGACCGTTCGAGGATCAAGGCCTTCACCGAGGAGAGCATGCGACTGCGATCGCCGACGCACGGTCTCTCGACGCGCATGACCTCGCGGGACGAGGTGTTCCACGGAGTGCCCGTGCCGGCCGGTTCGTTGTTGCACCTGCGATTCGGGGCCGCCAACGTGGATGCCGACGAGTTCGACCGTCCCGACGAACTCGATCTCGACCGTGCCGGGCTCACACGACATCTGGCGTTCTCCGCCGGACCGCGCGTGTGTCCGGGGGCGAACCTGTCGCGCATCGAACAACAAGTGGCGTGGAGCGTGTTGCTGGACCGCCTCGACTCCCTCGAATACGGCGAGGGCAACGACTGGCGTCACCAGCCCGGCATCATGTTGGGGACGTTGAGGCTGAACCTGCGTTTCACGAAGGCCTGATACCGCGGACTCTCAGCGAGAGCGAGCGCGCTCGGCGAGAGTGCGAAGTTGCTTGCGAACCATCACGCCGTCGCCCGGGCCCAACAGCCCTCGGCCCACCAAGCGGCCGCCGGGGGTCGTGGCCCGCATGCGAGGGACGAGCCGCGTGTGGGAACCGTCGTGCATCTCGCGCAATTCGTAGGCGAGGGTGAAGTTCAGGCGCCGGGTCGCGTCTCCCACCTGCAACACGAAGGCCCGGGGTGGTTCGACGATGGCGGCGGTGAAGTCGATCGGACCACCCGGCACCGCCGATCCGGTGTCGACGTTCTGCCACTCGTCGTGGATGCGGTCGGCACTGCGTCGTCCGAGGTTGTCGATCCAGTCGTGGCTGTACCAACCCGCGCGACCGAATCCCATCTGGCGAATCCACGGGAACACGTCATCGGGTGAGGCTTCGATGGTGATACAGCGCGTGGCCACGACGTCGGGTTCGGCGACGAGATGGTCGCCCACGACGGGGCCACGTTCCTCCCCGGCCGTGGGGTCGCAGTCGTGCCGCATCAGCCGTCGCTCGATTCGCGCCACACGCGGGCCATCACCCACAGGGCGCTCGCACCGCAAACCGACCACGCCAATGTGCGCACGAGGTTCGCGGTCATCAGTCGATCGTGCACCGCGGCGTCGAACCCGTCGGCCAGATCCCCGTGGGCGGGCGCCGACCAGAATCCACTGATCACCAACACCAACGCCATCGCGATCGCGCCGACGAGCGCCGGAACGCGAAGATCCCGACGTTCGACCGCCAACGCCAGGACACCGAGCAACGTCAGTCCCTCCAACAGCCACGGGAACGCCAGGAGGAGGCCGATGCGATCGACGTGCGCCGCTTGATATTCGACGTAGTTCGACGCGCCGACGTCGGCGAAGAGCGGATAGTGAACCACGTGGATGGTCCAGATGAGCCCGACCATAAAGAGAGTCGCCGACACGTGCACGATCACGAGGGGACGAACCCACGAAGCGGGCACGCGGGTCACGAGAAGGCCGCCAATCCCGTGCGCAGCGCGGAAGTCAGATCGTCGTCGGTGA
>JAURHL010000243.1 GCA_030833305.1 Acidimicrobiales bacterium
GGAACCCATCGGGTTGGCTCTGGCCGACGCCACCGTGGTCAACGACGATCTCACCCGCACCGTCGACGAATTGGTGTCCTTGATCGACGGCTACCGAGGGCGTTGAACCCCGAATACCGCAGGTAGCATCTCTGATTGCCCGTTTCGACGGGTGTAGCGAACCGGGCCATGGCCCACGATCTGCGAAGGACCTGCGATGGCCGCCAGCGACTCGATGATGACCCCCCAGTTGGAGACCCTGCTCGACAAGGTCGACTCCAAGTTCAGCCTGGTCACTCTGGCCGCTCGTCGCGCCCGCGACCTGCAGCAGTACTACAGCCGCGACGGCATGGTCTCGAACAAGGTCATCCCGCCCCAGGTTCCCTCGTTGCGCAAGCCCCTCAGCATGGGATTCGAGGAGATCGCCGTCGACAAGATCGTGCGCGTCTCGGGTGAAGAAATGGCTGAGCGTCGCGCCGCCGAAGAGGCCGCCCGCGCCGATGCCGAAGCCGCGTTCGCTCAGGCCGCCGCCGACGCGGCCGCCGAGGGCGAACCCGTCGCCGACTGATCCATCATGACTGACCTCGCCGGCAAGCGCATCGTTGTTGGCGTGTGCGGTGGCATCGCCGCGTACAAGGCCGTCGAGGTGTGTCGTCGATTGGTCGACGCCGGTGCGCACGTCGTGCCCGTCATGACCAAGGGTGCCGAGCACTTCATCGGTCGCACCACGTTGTCGGCGTTGTGCAGCGAGCCCGTGCAGATGTCGTTGTGGGACGAGGAGTCGCCCATTCCCCACACCAAGTTGGGCCAAGGCGCCGATCTGGTGTTGGTGGCACCGGCCACCGCACGACTCCTGGGTGCGTACGCCAACGGTCTCAGCACCGATCTGCTCACCAACGTGCTCATCGCCACCCGAGCTCCGGTGGTGGTGTGTCCGGCGATGCACACCGAGATGTGGGAACACCCCGCCGTCCAGCACAACATCTCCACACTTCGTTCGCGCGGAGTCCATATCGTCGATCCCGAAGATGGTCGCCTCGCCGGTGGCGACTCGGGCAAGGGTCGACTCGCGTCACCCGAGGCGATCGTGGCTGCGGTGCGCGCCGAACTCGGACCGAAAGATCTGGCCGGCACGCACGTGGTGGTCACCGCCGGCGGAACGCGCGAGCCCATCGACGCGGTGCGCGTGATCGCCAATCGTTCCAGCGGCAAGCAGGGCTACGCCGTGGCCGCCGAAGCCGCTCGGCGTGGCGCGTGCGTCACCCTGGTGTCCACCGTCGATCTTCCCGCTCCCCACGGCGCCAGGGTGGTGGCGGTCGAGACCGCCGCCCAGATGCAGGACGCGCTGGAACGCCTGTGGGACTCCACCGACGTGCTGGTGATGGCGGCCGCGGTGGCGGACTTCCGTCCGGTCGCCTGTGCCGACGGCAAGATCAAGAAGGACGGGGGCGTGCCGAACGTCGTCCTCGAACCCACGCCCGACATCTTGTGCGCGCTCGGCGCGAAGAAGCGTCCCGGTCAGACCGTGGTCGGCTTCGCCGCCGAGACCTCGGATCTGGTGGCCAACGCCCAGTCGAAGTTGGCGCGCAAGAACCTCGACATGATCGTGGCCAACGACGTCAGCCAACCCGGTGTGGGTTTCCAGCACGACACCAATGCGGTCACCTTCCTGCGACCCGGTCAGGCTCTAGAGTCGGTGGCGTTGACCGACAAGCGGGCCATCGCGCGCGAGTTGATCGATCGGGTCGTGTCCGCACGCTCCTGAACAGAATCCCCGAACTCGTTTCCCCACATCTCGACCGGAGTCATCATGAGCCGTAATTGGACCTTCACCTCGGAGAGCGTCACCGAAGGACACCCCGACAAGGTGGCCGACCAGGTATCCGACGCCGTTCTCGACGCGATCCTCGACAAGGACCCGCACGCCCGCGTGGCCTGCGAGACGTTGGTGACGACCGGTCTGTGCCTGGTCTCCGGTGAGATCACCACCGACGCCTACGTCGACATCGCCGAGACCGCTCGCGAGGTGATCCTCGGCATCGGTTACAACAACGCCGCCTACGGCTTCGACGGCAAGACCTGCGGCGTGTTGGTGGCCCTCGACGCCCAGAGCGCCGACATCGCCCAAGGTGTGGACAAGAGCGAGGAGACGCGCGCGCGTTCGGGCAGCGACGACCTCGACCTGCAGGGTGCCGGCGACCAGGGAATGATGTTCGGCTACGCCTGCAACGAGACGCCCGAGCTGATGCCGTTGCCCATCTTCGTGGCGCATCGTCTGGCCGAGCGCCTCACCGAGGTGCGCAAGTCCAGTCAGATCCCGTATCTGCGCCCCGACGGCAAGACCCAGGTCACCTTCGACTACGTCGACGGCAAGCCTGTGCGTCTGCGTACCGTGCTCATCTCCACGCAGCACGAGGACGGCGTCGACCGCGACACCGTCATCCGCCCCGACCTCATCGAGCAGGTCATCCGCCCCGTCATCCCGGCCCAGTTCGCCGACGACGATTACGCGGTGTACGTGAACCCCACCGGCAAGTTCGTGTTGGGTGGACCGCACGCCGACACCGGCCTCACCGGTCGCAAGATCATCGTCGACACCTACGGCGGCATGGGTCGCCACGGTGGCGGCGCGTTCAGCGGCAAGGACCCGAGCAAGGTGGACCGTTCGGCGGCCTACGCGTCGCGCTGGGTGGCCAAGCACGTGGTGGCCAGC
>JAURHL010000244.1 GCA_030833305.1 Acidimicrobiales bacterium
CATGAACAAGGACTACCGCAAGTCCAAGGTGAAGAACCGCAAGGAACTCAGCCGCGGCTGATCAGTCGGCGGAGTACGTGGTGTAGCGATTCGTCGCCACCACGTCACCACATTCGAGGGTCAGATCGATCGTGACCTCGCCCTCGGCGAACGGAGCGACGAAGTCGATCGCACCCACCCGCGTGCAGTCGTCGGCGGCGATGTCGCCCTCCCACTTCCAGACCTTCTCGTCGTGGGCCATCTCCACGCGCGCGGTCACGATGGCGTCGATCAGATCCTCGCGGCGATCACTCACCACGTGGATGTCGAGCGACACCCGTTCGCCGGCGCGCACGGTGGCCGGAGGTCGATCGGCCACCACGATCACCGGCCGACAGGCCTCGGCCAGAGCGGTGAATCCCAACTTCGGTGAGCGCTCGTGGTCCAGCACGCTCCACGACACCATGGGCATGGCGTCGTTGAACGCGAACATGCAGAAACCGCCGGTGGGTCGGTACTTCAACCGCCGCAACGTCTCGATGTGATGTCGCAGGACGTCGGCTTGGTACACCTGGGTGGCCAGTCGCCATTCGTCGAAGGTGTCGAAGGCGGCCGGAGGAACCCGCTCGTCGAAGATCGACTTCTGCATGCCGTGGTTGGTGCACAGGTGCTCCCAATCGAGATCGGGCCACTGATGCGGTTTCATGAAGTCCGCCGACTCCGGAACGGCTTGGGCCCCGAACTCGCTGACGAATCGAACGAGCCGCGGGAGCATGGCGGCGAAACCGGGGAGATCGCGTTCCTGCCCGTGATACCAACCGAAGTAGAAGTGGCTGTCGGTGCCCTCCAGCTGCGGCAAGTGGGGCAGGATGCCGCTGTGGGCCACGACGGGACGGGTGACGTCGGCCTTCTCGAAGGCGCGCTTCAACCACCGATCGAGCACGCTCTTGTTCCACGAGGGAAGTTGATGACCCGCGATGAACGGGATCGCCAGCTTCTTGATGTCGAAGGTGTCGCCGTCACCCACGGACAGTGCGAGCGGCTCGTTGTGCCCGCACCAGGTGATGATCGACGGGTGGTGCCCCAGGATGTTCACGGCCTCGGTGGCCTGGCGCACCGCTTCACGGCGGATCTGTCGGGCGTAGGCCCACTGCAGCGGGAAGTCCTGCCAGATCAACATGCCGAGTTCGTCGGCCGCCGCGTACAACTCGGGACGCGAGATGTGCCCGTGGACCCGCAACAAATCCAGCCCCGCGTCACGGGCCAGTTCCACGTCGCGTCGCAGTTCGTCGGCGGTGGCGTCGGCCAGCATGGCGCGCGTCGGGGCCAGATTGGCGCCCTTGATGAACAGGCGCTCACCGTTGATCGTGTACACCCAGTCGCGCACGGAGACCTCGCGCAGTCCGGTTCGGCGATCGGCCGCATGGCTGACCACACCGTCGCACACCACCTCGACGCGCACGTCGGTGAGGTTCTGCTCGCCGAGCGACCACGGCCACCACAGTTCCGGTTGGCTCACGTCGACGTCCCACTCGAGTTCGTTCGACCCGACGGCGACCGTACGTTGTTGCACGTCGGCCACCTCACCGTCGACCCACGTCACCACCTTCACCGGACGTTCTCCGTCGCTGTCGAGGCGGGCGTGCAATCGCAGATTCGCCCGGGCCTCGTTGGCATCGCGACAGAGCACACGCAACGCGTCGATGCGCACGGGGCCGGTGGACTCGATGCGCACTCCGCGCCAGATGCCCCCGGGGTTGAAGAGAGGGTCGATGCAATCCCAATGCTGGAAGACGCCGGTGATGTTGCGCTTGTTCTTCTTGTCCCGCTGCGGTGAACACGTGGCTCCGATGGCCAGCACGTGTTCGTCGTCGAGTCGCGAGAGCGCGGTCACGTCGTACGCGTGGGGGATGAAGTAGCCCTCGGGGTCGCCCAGGTACGCGCCATCGAGCCACACGTCGCCTTGATAGAAGATTCCGTCGACCACCACGAATCGGCGCTCTCCGTCGACGGGGGCGGGCATCGTGAAGTCGCGTCGATACAGCAGCGGACCGTTGCTGGTCGCGAAAAGGGGATGAGCCTGCCAATGTCCGGGAACGTTCATCTCGAGCCACTCGGAGTCGTCGGTGTCCAGGCCCACACTCGTGCGCAAGGCGTCGTCGGACGCGACCGAGACCTTCCACGCGCCAGCCAGATCGAGGCCGAGTCGAACGGTTTCTCCGGCGCGACCCTCGGCTTCGGTACTCACGTCATGAAACCGTAGTGGACTCGGGCTTCCGCCGTGTCGCCAACGCCCCTCGGGAACTACTGTCGTCACATGGCTGAATCACGAGCGCCCGAAGTCGCGACCATCAAGGAACTGAAGGCCGCTGGCTGGGTGTCGCGCCCGGTGAAGGAAGAGATGCGACTGAACGCGGTCGCACGCATCATGGCCAAGGAGCCGCTGTTCGAAGGCGTGCTCGGTTACGAGGACACCGTGATGCCGCAGTTGGAGAACGCCATCCTCGCCGGTCACGACGTCATCTTCCTCGGCGAGCGTGGTCAGGCCAAGACCCGTATGATCCGCAGCCTCACGGGCCTTCTCGACGAGTGGATGCCCATCGTCGCGGGCAGCGAAATCAACGACGATCCGTACAACCCGGTGTCCAAGCACGCTCGCGATCTGGTGGCCGAGATGGGCGACGAAACCCCCAT
>JAURHL010000245.1 GCA_030833305.1 Acidimicrobiales bacterium
TCTTCGCCTTCCCGTGGGCGGTGTCGGTGATGATGCCGACCTGACTTCCGGTGAAACTGACAGCGTCGACGTTGCGATCGGCGAGGGCCATGCACAGGAGCGACATTGAGATCCGCTCACCCGTGGTGAGCAACATGTCCATCTCGCGGGCCGGCTGGGTGGACGACACGTCGTTGGCCAACTTGATGAGGTTGTCGGTGGACTTGCCCATGGCCGAGACCACCACGACGACGTCGTTGCCGTGACGCTTGGTGAACGCCACGTGTTCGGCCACGGCGCGGATGCGCTCGGGGTCGGCCACCGACGTGCCACCGAATTTCTGGACAATCAACGCCACGAGTAGTGAAGGCTACCCGTCGACGGGCGTCGGAGGCGTTCCACCGCTAGCCTTTCCCCCTCGTGGGAACCGCCAAACGCGAACGCAAGAAGTCCAACCGTCAGCTCGGCCGCGAGATGCAAGCCCAGGCCGCACGTCGCCAGAAATCCACGCGAACCGTCATACGTGTGGTGACCGCCGTCGTCGTGATCGTGGCCGTTTTCTTCGGCATCGCGTACCTCACGAATGACGACGACAATGGCTCGTCGACCAACACCTCCACGGTCGCTCCGGCCAATGGCGGCGACACCACCATGCCAACCGACACGAGCGACACAACGGTCGCTCCCGCCGCCTTCACCTACGGCACCACCGAGTGCGCACCCGTCGATGGTGCCACCGAGCAGACCCAGCAGTTCGATGATTCGTTCCAACTCTGCATCGATCCCGCCAAGACCTACACCGCGACGGTCACCACCAACTTCGGCGAATACACCGCGGTGCTCGACCCGGCCAAGGCTCCCGGCACGGTGAACAACTTCGTGAACCTCGCTCGCCACAAGTACTTCGACGGCACCGTCTGCCATCGCGCCATCCCGGGATTCATGGTGCAGTGTGGTGATCCCACCGCCTCGGGTTCGGGTGGCCCCGGATACAAGTTCGCCGACGAACTGCCGGCCGCGGGCGACTACAAGATCGGCTCGCTGGCCATGGCCAATTCGGGTCCGAACACCAACGGCAGTCAGTTCTTCGTCATCACCGGCGATCAAGGCGTGGGCTTGCCCCCGAACTACACCTTGTTCGGTCAGGTCACCGACGGCCTCGACACCACCGTGTCCGACATGGATCTGGCCGGCAACGACGACCCGTCGGCGAACGGCGTGCCGCCGAAGTCCGAAATCAAGATCATCTCGATCTCCATCACCGAGTCCTGACGCTCGTCGGTCGGTGTTAACCGACGTCGAACTCGCTCAACATCACCGGTCGGCCTTCGGCGATGCTGCGATGAGCGGCGGCTCCGACGGCCACGCTCCACAGCCCGTCGCTCACGCCCACCTCGGCCGGCGCTCCGTGGCGAACCGCCTCGCAGAATCGCGCCACCTCCACGTAGCTGGCACCGAAATGGAAGCCGGCATGAGCCACGGACGTGTCCATCGCCGCTGGCACCGATCGCACCGTTCGGTCCGCTCGGTTGCCCACGTGAACGTGTCCGTCTCCGGGCAACGCCGTCTCGACCTTTCCGCGTGACCCAACGGCCACGATCTCCTGCTCGTTGCGGCCCCCTTCGGCGAACATGCACAAGTCGAGACTGGCCCGAACACCGTTGTCGTAATCCACGATCACGTACGCGTTGTCCAAAATGTCGCTGCGCTCACCGTCGTAGAACTCGTCGAGATGATTCACGTCCTGTCCGCCACTCGCGTACACCCGGCTGGGTCGGCCACCCACCGCCAGATTCATTAGATCGAAGAAGTGACAGCACTTCTCCACCAACGTTCCACCAGTGTTGCGACTGAAGCGGTTCCAGTTGTCGACCTTCACCAAGAACGGGAAGCGGTGCTCGCGAATGGAGAACATCTTGAGATCACCCAGTTCACCCGATCGCACCACATCCAGTAACGCCGCGATCGGAGCCATGTAGCGATACTCCAGGCCGACCCACGTGATCGCCGATCGAGCCGCAGCCAAACGCGTCACCGTCACGCAATCCTCGACCGTGGTGCACAACGGCTTCTCGACCAGCACCGGAACGTCGCTACTCAAGACGTCGGCCAACACCGACGCGTGGGTGTGGTTCGGAGATGCCACGATCACGGCGTCGACCGCACCAGAAGCCAATAAGTCGCGATGATCGCGAAAGAACGACACTTCCGCCGCTCGATCACCGAGATTGTCTCGTGCCCATCCCAAAGGCACTTCGTTCGGGTCGCTGACGGCGGTTATGACCGCGGCATCGACGGCGAGAAGGTTGCGGATGTGCTCGCACCCCATCATCCCGGTGCCGATCACCCCGAGACGCAGTTCGCTCATGAAAGAGACGACCCGATGGTCTCGTTCGGACCGACCGCTTCCCATTCACCACGACGGTGCACGAGCGCCGACGTCGACGGCAAGAACACCACCGGCACGTTCGCCAGTTTCTTGGTCCGCGCGTGACGATCGGGCGTGACTTTCTCCGCCTGCGCCACCACCGCCATCCCGGTGACGAGACCCAACCCCAATGCCAGCGCACCACCACGGGGATCGATCATCGGATCGCACAATGCCGAGGCCGGTGAGCCCGAGCCCACCACGAGTCCGCCTTCCTTCAACACCTGTTGCAGGGCGTCGAAGATCGGCGT
>JAURHL010000246.1 GCA_030833305.1 Acidimicrobiales bacterium
CGATCGACAAGATCAAGTCCGGCCGATGCCCGGACCCGAGATGAGCATGGCCAAATTGGCCGGCACCAACAACATGATCCGCCTCGGCAACTTCGTGTCGATGGTTCTCGGACCCAAGCTGGTGGCCGACAGCGGCGAATGGGGCACCTACGCCTGGAACCAACTCATTCTTGGCACACCCGGCGGTCGTATCGCCGGTGGCTCGGACGAAGTGATGCGCAACATCGTGGGCGAGCGCGTGCTGGGTCTTCCCAAGGACGCGGGCATCGACAGCAAGAGCCCGTTCAACGAACTG
Source organism: Acidimicrobiales bacterium (assembly GCA_030833305.1). Taxonomy (GTDB): domain Bacteria; phylum Actinomycetota; class Acidimicrobiia; order Acidimicrobiales; family Ilumatobacteraceae; genus Casp-actino8. The sequence continues at coordinate 296 of JAURHL010000246.1, forward strand.
AAGAAGTGATCAGAACAACGTGGGCGGCGCCGCGCGATCGACGCGCGGAGTGCCGGTCCACGGAACGAAATTGTCCATGAACGCCCACGAGCGTCGGTGGATGGACGACGGCCCGTAACCCTGCAGCGCCGTGCGGTGCCAATGACACGGGTAACCCTTGTTCGTGTCCAAGCTGTACTGCGGATGATGCTCGGAGAGTTCGCGCATCAAGCGATCACGGGTGACCTTGGCCAGGATCGAGGCCGCGGCGATCGACAGCACCGACGTGTCCCCCTTCACGCGCATCTCGACCCGAGGCACCAACGGCGTCACGAAATCCCAACTTCCATCGACCACGGCCGCGTCGGGTCGTACGGCGAGCGAACGCAATGCCCGATCGGTGGCCAACCGTTGCGCCGCGGCCATGCCGAGTTCGTCGCATTCCAGAGCCGACGCGAAACCCACCGACCACGCGGTGCACCAAGATGCCACGGTGTCGAACATCTTCTCGCGGGTCTTCTCGCTGATCGACTTGGAGTCGCGCACACCGGCCAGGTCGCCGTCGACGGGCAACACCGCCATCCCCACCGCCAACGGTCCGGCCCACGCGCCCTTGCCCACCTCGTCCACGCCGACCACGCACGGGAATCCCTCGTCGCGCAGCGACCGTTCCAGATCACGGGTCGGTGCGGCCGAGACCATCAGACGATGAGCAACTCGGGTTCGCCGTCGACGACCTCGCCGATCACGGTGAAGGTGCCCCGCAGTTCGTCGACCGCCTTCGGATCCACCGCGGCCAACAGGCCGCCCGACGTTTGCGGATCGAACGCGAGAATGTCGAACGCCGGATCGACGCCCTCGGCCAGTCGCACGTGCCCGCCGACGGCGGTTCTGTTTCGCGCGTCTCCCCCGGTGCGCACCCCGCGCGCGGCGATCTCGCGAGCCCCCGGGTACAACGGCAGCCACGACGACGCGATGCGGAACGCGCCATGTGAGCGCTCGGCCATCTCCCAACCGTGTCCGGCTAGGGCGTAACCGGTCACGTCGGTGACCGCGTGCACACCACCGGTCGCGATCAACGCCTCGCTGGCCGCACGGTTCAGCCGACGCATGCCGGCGATGGCGGCGGCCTTGTGCGTTTCGTCGCCCCCGGCCAACACGATGCCGGTGCCCAACGGCTTGGAGAGCATCAACACGTCGCCCACGCGGGCGCCGCCCTTGGTGAACACACGATCCGGGTGCACCACGCCTTGCACGGCCAGGCCGAAGATGGGCTCGGGATTGCGAATGGTGTGTCCGCCGGCGATGGTGCCTCCGGCTTCGGCGACGACCGCGGCGGCGGCGTCGAAGATGGCCACGATGGCCTCGCGCGGGAAGTGTTCGGGGAACGCCGCAACGTTGATGGCCATCACCACTCGCCCACCCATGGCGAACACGTCGCTGCAGGCGTTGGCGGCGGCGATGGCCCCGAAGTCGGCGGCATCGTCCACCAGCGGCGGGAAGAAGTCGGTGGTGCTCACCAACGCCACGTCGTCGCTGACGCGATACACCGCGGCGTCGTCGAAGGGAGCCAAGCCGATGATGAGAGCCGGATCCACGGAACGCGGCAACTCGTCGACGAGTCCGGCCAGAAGATCCTTGCCCCACTTGGCGGCACAACCTCCGCAACTGGTCCACTCGGTCAGACGCAACGGCGCACCCTCGTGCATGATTCCTGCGGAGTCGCCCATGTGAGAAGCCTAGGGTCCCGTCACGTTGTCTATGGTGAGATCGTGTTGGTCGGACCGTATCGATTCACCCTCGAGGACGCCCGCAACACCATTTCCTCCGCGCGCACCATCCTGGAGCAGATGTCGGAAGGTCGCGAGCAATTGCTGGCCGACGCGAGACGAGATCTCGACCAGTTGCTGAACGATGTCGACGTCGCTCGCCTCGACAGCGGCCGAGCCGGTCAGCTGTTGGAGTCCGTGTGGGGCATCATCCAGTCGGCCACGCCGACGTTGCGCGACGCTGGCGCCATCCCTCACGCGAGCCCCGGGATCGTCGCCAGCCTGAATGCCGGCTCCGGTGGTGTGCCCAAACATGCGGTGGACCGCGTGGAGGTGGACTTCTCGGGTCTCGTCGGCGACGTGCAGGCCACGCGCAAACATCACGGCCGGCCGTTCCAAGCACTCAGCCTGTGGTCCGCCGAGGTGATCGACGCGCTGAACGCCGAGGGGCACTCGTTGCATCCGGGAGCCGCCGGAGAGAACATCACGGTCTCCGGAATGGACTGGTCGTTGGTGCGACCCGGAACCCGTCTGCGCATCGGAGACGTCGTGTGCGACGTCTCGTCGTACGCGGTGCCGTGCAAGCAGTTGGCACACCTGTTCGTC
>JAURHL010000247.1 GCA_030833305.1 Acidimicrobiales bacterium
AGGTGACGTCGTTCGCGTCGAGCGACAGGATCATCAGCATCGACCCGGACACGAAGTTCAATCGTTGGTGACTGGTGATCACCGCCTTGGGTGCTCCGCTGGTTCCCGAGGTGAAGAGCAACAGGAACGTCGAACTCGGATCGACCGGGCATTCATCGGCCGTCGGCAGAGCGGCACCACGATGCTTCGCCATCAGCGCGGCGTAGTCGTCCGTGTCGGTGTTCAGCACCGACCCGTTCGCGTCTCCCAGATCCAATCCGTCGAGCAGTTCCACCTGGCCGGACTCGGTGACCACGACCTGACACGACGTGTGCTGGATGTCGCGCGCGAGTTCGGCCCCGCGCCGCGTGGGATTGATACCCACCACCACCGACCCGGTCACGGCCGCCACCCCGAGCCACATGGTGAACTCGGGGGTGTTGTCCATCAGCACTCCGATGTGCGGTGGCGTACCCACCGGACGAGTGGCCATGTGCGCGCGCCACCAGGCCGCGCGTTCGGCGACCGACGCGCACCATTCACTCCACGAGAGTCGTCGGTCCTCGAACAACAGTGCCGGACGATCATCGTGCGCGCGAGCCCGCACATGATCGGCGAACGTGGGAACGGCTTCAGAGTTCACGGGCCACCTCGTGGGCTGAGTGCATCGCACCTTCGATGTATCCGACATTGGCGGCGTCGCCCACGACCTTCACGTTCAACCCCCGCGCCACCAGTTGGTCGGCGAACGAGGTGTCAGCGCAGACCTCCGACGCGATGACGACACTGTCACCGCGCACCTCGAACTCGTCCGCTCCGACTCGGTAACGCACGGCAACCTTGGAGATCGACACCGGCGTGGCTTCGCGCACCAGGGTCACCCCGTGTTCGGCCGCCTTGCGCACCGCGGTCCAACGTCGGGGCATCGCCATGGGCAGGCCGAGGTGCTTGCCCTCCTCGAGCACCGTGACCAATCGTCCACGCTCGGCGAGGTATTCGGCCAACTCCAGACCCACGAGCCCACCACCGATCACGACCACGCGACGTCCGACCGGCATCCACACCTTGGACAGGCGCCGGATGCGGTCGGCATCGTTCAACAGACCGATCGCTCGACCGACCCCCACGGCCACGCGACCGAGGCCGCCGATGGAACCCAGGTCCGCGCCGGCCTCACCCGTGATGACCGCGCGCAAACCATCTCCCGTCAGGACGTGGGGCATCTCCGCTCCGGGTATCGCCGGGCGACCACGACGCGCACCGGTGGCCACGATGACCGCGTCGGGACGCAGACTCGCGACGAGTTCCACGTCGGCGACGGTGTTCGTGAGGACGTCGACATCGAGCCGCTCGATCTCGTGTGTCAACCAGTCGACCAGCATCGCGTTGGCCGGCGTGGTGAGCTGCGAGAACCACATCGTGCCCCCGAGTCGGCCACCCTTCTCGATGAGCGTCACCTTGGCTCCACGCGTGGCTGCAACGCGCGCCGCCTCCATGCCACCGGGTCCGCCTCCGATGACCACCACGTGTTGGGCCCGGGCGATCGGGGTGAGAACGGCGACCTTTTCGTTGCACAACGCCGGATTGACCGCGCACTTCGGATTCCCGTCGAAGAAGTTCTGTTCGACACAGACGTAGCAGTTGATGCAGGGCCGAACGGAGCGCCGCTCCCCCGCACGGATCTTGTTCACCAGATCCGGATCGGCCAACAATTGGCGCCCCATCGAGACGAAGTCGCACTCGCCGGCCGCGATCATCTCGTCGGCGACCTCGGGCAACATGCGTCCCACGGCCACCACGGGAATCGTCACGGCGCGCTTGATGGTCTTGGTGTGCTCGCGATACGCGGCCACCGTGTTGGGAAGCGGTCCGTCGGTGAAGTCCGCGAACGGGTTGTGCGCGTTGGCCGACACGTGGATGGCATCGGCGCCGGCGGCCTGGATCATCGCGGCGGCTTCGGCGGTCTCGGTGGCCGTCAGTCCGTCATCGGGGCCGTACTCGTGGCCGTTCACGCGAACGATCACCGGATACTCGCGGCCGACCGTGGCCTTCACGGCCCGCACCACCTCGCAGGTCAGTCGAGCGCGATTCTCGATCGAACCGCCCCAGCGGTCGTCGCGCTTGTTGTAGGTGCGCGACAGGAACGAGGACAACAAGTAGCCATGGGCGGCATGGATCTCGATGGCGTCGACACCGGCGGCTTTCACCCGTCGGGCCGCGGCGGCGAACTGATCGACCACCCACGCCAGATCATCCTCGTCGGCCACCTTGTAGGTGGCTTTCTTGCCGTGGGTCGCCGTGGCCAAGCGCATCAACTCGTCCATCGGGTTGTCCCGCAGCGCCGTCATGTCGGCGCCACCCTCGAGCAATGACGGCACCAACTGCGGGCGACCGTCGGCGGTGTCGACGCTGGCCGTCTTGCCGTGATGACACAGTTGCATGCACAGGCGTCCCCCGGCGGCATGTACCGAATCGGCGAGACGACGGATGCCGGGAATGAACCGGTCGTCGGAGAACGCCGGTTGATGTCGCGACGTGGCACCGACGGGCCACGCCACCGCACCGGTGCCGGTGATGACCATGGCCGTTCCACCGGCCGCCCGCGCCGTGTAGTGGGCGATCTCTCCGTCGCTGATCTCGCCCTCGACG
>JAURHL010000248.1 GCA_030833305.1 Acidimicrobiales bacterium
ATCGCACCCTCGCATGGATCTTCGACGAGGTGGAGCGGATCGGAGATCCGAATTCCCGGTCGACGCCGGCGGTGGAGTCGACGATCTTCCGAAAGACCAAGGAGAAGTTGGTCATGTTGGAGCTGCTGGCTCTGGCTCCGACCAGACCCAAGCTGCGCGCCAGTGTTCGCGAGGCGTTCGAGGAACGATTGGGTGACACGTTGCGCAATGACCCGGTCGTGGCGGTCCAGGTCGTCTTCCTCTTCGCCGTGGTGATGGGGGTTCAAGCCGAATTGCGCACCACCGCGGCCAACCAGGAACTGTTGGTGGCGGTGTTGTCCGAAGTGATCGTGGCCATGGCCGAACCCGGCGATGTCGTCGTGCTGCCCGAGGTGGATGCGCGTCACATGGGCCGCTACGACTTCGACACCGGGGACGAGCGCCGGGACCGGATCCTGGCGAGCTGCCTGGAAAATGTGAGTCGACACGGCCTGATCGGCACGACGACGAAAGCCATCGCTCGCGACGCCGGGGTGAGTGAGGGACTGATCTTCTCGATGTTCGACTCGAAGACGGAGATCTTCTTCGAGGCGACGGCGATCCAGTCCCAACTCGGCTACCGGGCCAATCTGGATTTCGTCATGTCGTTGAACGAGAAGTACGGCACCGGCATCGGCAACGCGATCCAGATTCGCGAGTGGCTGTCACCGAAACTCGCCAGGTTCCGGGCCGCCCTGTTGGAGGAAATCCGGGTCACCTGGCACGACGTCGACCTGTGGAGGCGAATCCAGAGCGTCAAACAGGATCTGGTGGGTGACGCTCGCCTTGCCGGAAAGAAGGCGTCGCTGACGCCACTCGAGCGGGCGGTCCAGGTCGTCACGTTGGCGGTGCCGATCGGGATCTACATCGTGGGTGAAGTCCTGCCCGGCGCGGCAGGATTGCCATTTTCGGTCGTGACACTGCCGGTTTTCCGGGACTGAGCCAAAGGGACTTCACAGTCGGTCGAAATTCTTGAAAATGAAACTCACTTTGGATATTGTCGGAGGAGTCCGCCACCAAAGGAGTTTCGATGTTGTTTATCCAAGGCCCGCAGCGACGCGTCCGAATCGCCCGATTGATCAGGAATATGGTCGCCCCGGCTCTTCTGTTCTTGACGGTGCTCAGCATCCCGACGGTCGTGCGGGCTGATACCAACGAGAGTGCTCCGAGCAATCCCAACGCCGCGATGAGCGGTTTGCTGACCGTCGGCTCCTACAACACGTGCTACGTCCTCGAGAGCACCGCCGTGAAGTGCTGGGGATACAACAATGGCAATGTCGGTAACGGGACTTTCGACGACGCCACGATCCCGCAGGACGTCATCGGCCTCACCGGTGTGACGGCGATCTCGACCGGCCAGACGGTGTGCGCCGTGACGACCACCGGCGGCTTGAAGTGTTGGGGTGAAGCCCGAGGCAACGGCAGCATGAACCAAACGGCGACAGCCGCGGACATGCCGGGCATGACGTCCGGAGTAGCGATGGTGTCGGCTGGCAACGGAACCGTGTGCGCCGTCATGACGGACGGGGCGTTGAAGTGTTGGGGTCGCAACATGCAGGGAAATCTGGGTGACGGCACCACCACCGACAGCTTGACCCCCGTGCAGGTGAGCGGACTCTCGAGTGGAGTGGCGTCGGTGAGCGTCGGCGACCAGCACGTGTGCGCTCTGACGACAGCCGGCGGGGTTCTGTGTTGGGGCCGCGGCCCGGCGGGCCAAGTCGGTGACAATAGCAACAGCCCCAACGACCGGTTGACCCCCGTTCCGGTGATCGGGCTTTCTGGTAGTGCGGTGGCCGTCTCGGCGGGTCAGGAATTTAGCTGTGCGCTACTCGCCACCGGAGCCGTCGAGTGCTGGGGTCGTGGAGACAAAGGGCAGATGGGCAATGGGAGCAATCAGTACTCGAATTTGGTACCGACGCAGGTGACCGGTCTCTCCAGTGGCGTGGTGGCCATTTCGGCGGGATCAATCCATGCATGTGCGTTGATGTCGACCGGCGCGGTGAAGTGCTGGGGCAACAACTCTTCGGGCGAGTTGGGCGACGGCACGACCACCGACAGCAACGTTCCGGTCGATGTGATCGGCCTCGAATCCCCGGTCAAGGCGGTCGCCACCGGAGATGGTTCGACGTGTGTTCTGGTCGTCGTCAATGACGTCCGTTGCTTCGGGGCCAACTACTACGGCGAACACGGCAACGGTACGACCGACAGCTCTTCCACTCCGGTGAAGGTGCTCGGTTTGCCGCCGGTGGGGTCGCCGAATCTGCCGGCGACCGGATCGACGACCGGGTCGACGCTCGCATGGGCGCTGGGAATGTTGACGCTCGGAGTGGCCATCGTGCTTCGCCGGCGAGCCGCTCACTGAACCACGCGGTCTTCATCCATCCATCCATCCCGATCTGGGTGTCGAATGTGCCGGTTTGCGGCATCTTCGGCACCCGGATCGCGTGCTTTTCAGAGTGGCGTGTTGAGGGCCTCGTTGCGGGCCAGTTCGTAGGCCGCCAGGGCGCGGTCCTTGTCGAACAGGTGATGGGGCAACGTCGCCGCGCGTGAGGTGACGATCGAGGGCGCGAACAAGATGGTGCGTCCGCCCGTGGCGG
>JAURHL010000249.1 GCA_030833305.1 Acidimicrobiales bacterium
TGTCGCTCATCGAGAAGTTGGATTCCGGCATCGACGTGGTCCGCGACAACGAGCATCAGATGATGATGCAGGCCATGCTCACGGCGTTGAACCCCCTCCAACGTCAGGTCTTCACGTTGGTGAACCTGGAGGGCTACAGCGTCACCGATGCCGCCCAGAAGTTGGGGATCCGTCGTGAGCGAGCCTCCATTGCGCTCGGGCGGGCCCAGAAGATCGTGAACCAACTCCGTCACGAGTGGGACGTGTGACCATCGGGAACGCGATCGCGGACGCTCGTCCACGATCGCGTTCCATCTCATGGGTGTCCACATACATACGCCCGCTCCGCTCAGTACTGCCGTAGGATTGAGTGCCGCACAGAGCAGGAGAAACGCTCATGGAAAACGAACGCAGCGTGGAATCCGGCTTTGCCGATCTGGGTCTGAGAACCGAACTGCTCAAGGCCCTGTCGGGTCTGGGCTACGAAGAGCCGACACCCATTCAACGCGAGGCCATTCCGCACCTGGTCGCGGGCAAGGACCTGCTCGGGCAAGCGGCCACCGGCACCGGCAAGACCGCGGCTTTCGCGTTGCCCATCCTGCAACTCCTCGACGCCGACGAAGATCGTCCGTCGCCGGTGGCGTTGGTGTTGGTGCCCACCCGCGAACTGGCCATGCAAGTGTCCGAGGCGGTGTACAAGTACGGACACGATCTGCGCGCCCGCTGCGTTCCCATCTACGGAGGTCAGCCCATCGGACGCCAGATCGACGCGCTTCGTCGCGGGTGCCACGTGGTCGTGGCCACCCCCGGTCGCGCCTTGGATCACATTCGCAAGAACACTCTCGAACTCGACGGCATCGCGATGGTCGTTCTCGATGAAGCCGACGAAATGCTCGACATGGGTTTCGCCGAGGATCTCGAGGCCATCTTGGAAGCCACGCCGAAGGATCGGCAAACGGTCCTGTTCTCGGCCACCATGCCTCCGCGCATCGATGCCATCGCGCGACGTCATCAGCGCAATCCGGTTCGTGTCACCATTGAACGCTCCACCACACAGGCGGGAACCTCGCCACTCGTCAAGCAGACCGCGTATCTGATCCCCCGCCACCACAAAGCCGCGGCACTCGGACGCATTCTCGACATCGAGGCCCCCGAGGCCGCCATCGTTTTCTGCCGCACACGCGGAGAAGTCGACCAGCTCACCGAAACATTGAACGGACGTGGCTATCGCGCCGAGGCCCTCCATGGCGGCATGGACCAAGAGCAGCGCGACCGTGTCATGGGTCGAGTCCGCGCCGGAACGGCCGATTTGTTGATCGCCACCGACGTGGCCGCGCGCGGTCTCGACATCGACCATCTCACCCACGTCGTGAACTACGACGTGCCCTCGGCACCGGAGTCGTACGTGCACCGCATCGGTCGCGTCGGTCGCGCCGGTCGCGCCGGCGTGGCCATCACCTTGGCCGAACCGCGCGAGCAACGCCAGTTGCAGAACATCGAGCGCCTCACCAAGCAGAAGATCCCCTTCGAGAAGGTGCCCTCGGTCGATGCGTTGCGCGCCCGACAGATGGAACTCACCACCGAGACCATGCGCGAGGCGTTGGCCACCGACGGTCTCGAGCATTTCGAATCGGTTCTGCGCGAATTGTCCGGCGACTTCTCGGTCGAGCAGATCGCCCTGGCCGCCATCAAGCTGGCGCACAACGCCGAGCAGTCCACCATGGACGAAGTCGAGATTCCCGATCTGTCGCAACCGCGCGAACAACGCGACCGCCGCGATCCCCGGGATCGGTTCGATCGCTCCGAGCGCAACGATCGCAGCAGTCGTTTCGGCCGCGACGAGCGACCCGATCGCGGTGGCCGTTTCGAGCGCGGAGGCCGTGGTCGTGGCGGTCCGGTCATGGCCAAGTTGTACGTGGGCCTCGGACGCAAGGCGGGCATCCGACCCCAGGACCTGGTGGGTGCGATCGCCAACGAAAGTGGCATCTCCGGCCGCGACATCGGCGACATCAAGGTCAGCGATCAGTTCTCCATCGTGGAGGTGCCCGGCGACGACGTCGAGAACATCCTGCGATCCATGAAGCACGCGTCCATTCGTGGCAAGAAGGCCAACATTCGTCGCTATCGCGACGAGCGCTGACCTACATTGCGCTCATGTCGAATTCATCGATCGCCAACGAGCGTTACGTCCTGTTCACCACCTTCAAACGTGACGGGTCGGCCGTCGGCACCGCGGTGTGGATCGCGCCCTACGAGACCGGACGTGCGTGTTTCACCACCGGCGGCGACTCGGCCAAGGTGAAGCGCCTGCGCAACGATGCGCGCGTCACGCTGCAAAAGTGCGATTACAAGGGTCGTGTAGTACCGGGTGCACCGGTCATCGAGGCGACGGCTCGAGTGGTCACCGGGGCCGACTGCGAGCCCGTGAACGTCGCCATGCGCAAGAAATACGCCATTCAGTTCCGCTTGCTCGAGTGGACCACGGCGATCACCTCGCGCATCAAGCGTCAGTCGGTGGCCGACGCGGCCGTCATCGTCGACTTCTCCCTGGAGGCGCTCGATTTCATACACCGCCTCTACCAGAGCGAGGAATCGGTCAAGATCCTGGGC
>JAURHL010000024.1 GCA_030833305.1 Acidimicrobiales bacterium
AGATCGTGGCCTTGCTCGGAACCAACGGCGCGGGAAAGAGCACGTTGCTGAGGACGATCAGTGGAACCGTCGAAGCCGACCGGGGTGCGGTCATCTTCGACGGACGCGACATCACGCACGCACCGCCGAACGAGATCGCCGCCTTGGGAGTGGTGCAGATGCCCGGGGGTCAAGGAGTGTTCGGCTCGTTGACCGTTCGCGAGAATCTGGAGCTCGCCGGTTGGACCCAACGTCGCGACGCCGCCGGCGTTTCCGCCGCCCGCACCGAGGTGTTGGCGATGTTCCCGATCTTGAACGATCGATTGGACGAGTCGGCAGTGAACCTCTCCGGGGGTCAACAACAGATGTTGGCACTGGCGATGAGTTTCATCATGAAACCCCGCATCCTTCTGATCGACGAACTCTCCTTGGGTCTCGCACCCGTGATCGTCGGTCAGATGTTGCCGGTCATCGAGCGGCTCTCGAAGGAGGGCGTCACGGTGGTTCTCGTGGAGCAGAGCGTGAACGTGGCTCTGACAGTGGCCCAACGTGCGTACTTCCTCGAACGGGGCGAGATTCGCTTTTCCGGTCCCACCGCCGAATTGCTGAGTCGCCCCGACATTCTGCGATCGGTGTTCCTGTCGGGCGCGGCTTCGGTCCCGACGGAAGCTCCGCCATCACCGTCGCACTCGTCGCCACCCGATCGGTCCGACGTCGTGGTGCTCGAAACTCACCGACTGATCGCGGGGTTCGGAGGAATTCGGGCGGTCGACGGTGTGAGCCTGCGGGTGCATGCCCGCGAGATCGTCGGCATGATCGGCCCGAACGGTGCCGGCAAGACCACGTTGTTCGACTTGATCTCCGGTTTCACTCCTCTCATCGACGGCCGGATCGACATCGACGGTCGTGACGTCACCTCGTCGTCCCCGCCGACGCGGGCCGCCGCCGGATTGGGCCGCTCGTTCCAGGACGCCCGACTCTTCCCCGAGCTCACGGTGCGCGAAACCCTGGCGGTGTCCCTCGAACGTTGGGTTTCGAGTCGGAGCGCCATCGTGGCGGCCATGTACCTGCCCCCGGCGTTCGAATCGGAACGATCGATCGACCGGCGTGTCGACGAGTTGGTGGATCTCCTCGGTTTGGGGGACTACCAGCACAAGTTCGTGCGTGAACTGTCGACCGGAACCCGGCGCGTCGTCGACTTGGCGTGCCTGGTGGCGCACCGTCCGAGCGTGATCCTGTTGGACGAGCCGACCTCGGGCTTGGCGCAGCGCGAGGTGGAGGCTTTGGCCCCGGTGGTGAGGCGCTTGCGCGACGAGATGGGGGCCGCACTTTTGATCATCGAACATGACATACCATTCGTCTCGTCGGTGGCCGACCGGTTGATCGCCCTGGATCAGGGGCGGGTGATCACCGATGGTCCGCCGGCGGGGGTACTTGCACATCCGACAGTCATCGAGTCATACCTCGGCACGTCGAGTGCCGCGATCGCCCGGTCCGGGCAAGGGGGATAGCCATGCAACCAGCGAGCAGTGGTGGGACGAGATCGGGAGGATCTTCGTCGCTGAAGAAGTGGGGCCCGATCGGGGCCATCGTGGCGGTCATCGTGATCGTCGTGGCGGTGGTTCTGTCGTCGGGCGGCGGGGATTCGGACGACGGAGCCGAACCCGCGGGAACCGAGGCACCGTCGGATTCGGTGGCGACGTCGGAGCCGGCGGGGTCGACCGATTGGGAGTACCCGCTGTCGATCGACGAGGCCACCGAACTCGGAATCGCCGACACCATCGACTGGGGATCGCGGTGCGACGTGGATCGCGGTGCGCTCGCGGTTCCGGATTACTTCGCGCCAACGTGCATGGCGCCCTTCGAGGGTGACAACGGTGGAGAGACCGGTCCCGGTGTGACCGCCGAGGAGATCACCATCGTCCATTACATGGGTCCCGACAGCGACCCGATCATCAACTACATCACCGCGGCCGTGAAGGTGGACGAGACCAACGCCCAGGAGTCCGAGACCATCGAGGGCTTCATCGAGTACTTCCAGACGTATTACGAGTTCTACGGTCGCACGATCAAGTACGTGGCGTACGAGAGCACCGGTTTGGCCAACGACGAGGTGACGGCGCGCGCCGACGCCCAGCGAATCGTCGAGGACTACAAGCCGTTCGCGGTCATCGGTGGACCGGCACTCACCAACGCTTTCGCCGACGAGTTGGCGGCACGTGAGACGCTATGCATCAGTTGTGGTGGCGGAAGCGCCGAATGGTTCGCCGAGCGCGATCCGTACGTGTGGGCTCTCGACGCCAGTGCCGAGCAGAAACAGGTGCACGTCGTCGAGTTCATCTCCAAGCAGTTGGCGGGCAAGCCCGCCTCCCACGCCGGTGACGCCTTGAAGGCGAATGAGCGCACCTTCGCCCTGGTGTACGAAGCCAGTGGTGGTGCCGAGTCCGAGCGTCTGGCCGATCTGATGGAGTCGCGTCTGCAGGAGCAAGGAGTCGAGGTGGCTCTGCGCCTGCCGTACACGTTGAACCCGGGCACCATCCAACAACAGGCCTCCCAGATCGTGGCCAAGATGAAAAATGCGAGCATCACCACGGTGATCATGGCCACGGACCCTGTGGCTCCCGGTGACTTCACCCGTGAGGCCACCGCGCAGGAGTACGAACCGGAGTGGTTCGTGGCCGCGGCCACGTTGACCGACACCAACGCGTTCGGCCGGGGCTACGACCAAAAGCAATGGACGCATGCCTTCGGCGTCACCACTCTGGCGGCCCGCGTCGATCCGAACGTCGCCGGGACGAACGTGTTGTACAAGTGGTTCCACGGCACGGATGCTCCGGCGCGCATGTCGTCTCCCGTTTTCATGCCCGGTTTCAACCTGTTGGCCTCGGCGCTGCAGAGCACCGGTCCGAACCTGAACTACGAGACGTTCACCGACACCATTCGTACCTTCGCCACCACGCCCGGCATCACCGCGTCCTTCCTGAGTTGGGGCGACCAAGGGTTCTGGGAAGCGAGCGACTACAACGGTGTCGACGACGCCACCGTCTTCTGGTGGGACGCCGACGAGGTCGGTCTCGACGAGAACAATCGCGAGGGTGCCGGCATGATGAAGTTCGTCGACGGTGGCAAGCGGTACCTGCCGGGCGAATGGCCGTCGGAAGACAAGCTGTTCGTCGACGAGGGTGCGGTCGCCCTGTACGACGCTCCGCCGGCCGACGAGGCACCTCCGTCGTATCCCAGCCCGGCGGGCTGATCAGTCCGGTACGGCCCAGTCGATCGGCTCCTGGCCGCTCTCCCGCAACACCTGGTTGGCGCGGGAGAACGGCCGGGAGCCGAAGAATCCGTTGTGCGCCGACAGCGGTGACGGGTGCGCCGACTCGATCACCACGTGACGTTCACGGTCGATGAGCGACTTCTTCTTGCGTGAGGCCGCTCCCCACAACAAGAACACCACCCGGGTCGTCTTGGCATCGACGGCGGAGATCACGTTGTCGGTGAAAATCTCCCATCCCCGACCTTGATGCGACGCGGGGGCTCCACCGCGCACGGTGAGAGTGGTGTTGAGCAGAAGCACACCCTGGCGCGCCCAATGCTCGAGGTTGCCGTGCGTCGGCAGGGGACATCCGAGGTCGTCGTGCAACTCCTTGTGCATGTTGCGCAACGACGGAGGTACGGGTACACCACGACGCACGGAGAAACACAGACCGTGGGCTTGGCCCGCACCGTGATACGGATCCTGACCGAGGATGACCACCTTGGTGTCGGCGTACGACGTGAGGTGGAGTGCGGCGAAGACGTCCTCGTGCGGAGGAAACACCGGACCACGTTCACGTTCCTGACGGACGAAGTCCTGCAAGGGCCTCCAATACGGCTGTTCGAACTCGTGACGCAGCACGGGGTTCCAATCAGTCGTCGGCACGCCCTCCATTGTTGCCACTCGCGCTGCCACGGTCGGGGTCGGATGAGTCCTCGGGACCGACGGACTCGAAGCTCTCGCCGTCACTGTCCTTGTCGACCTCGATGTCGCACGAGTCCTTGATCTCCTTGCCGGTGATGCGCACCTTCAAGGTGGCCACCACTTTGCCCTTGAGCGGAGCGAATTCGACCTCGATCGACTTGGACTTGACGGACTTGACGGACGCGTTGTAGCCGGACACGACGGCGGTTCGCAACGAGGCGACGACGAAGGAGTCGTCGATGATGTCGATCTTGACGGCTCCGGGACCACAGTAGAAGGTGCGGTTGGGGTCCGTGGGTGCGGTGGTCGGTGGGGTGGTGGGTCGGGCGGTGACAGGGACGCTCGGAATTGGTGGGGTGGTGGGTCGGGCGGTGACCGGTTTGGTGGTCGTCGGGGCGGGCACGGTCGTGTTGGGTGCCGGTTTGGTGGTCGTCGGGGCGGGCGTGGTGCTGGTTTCGTCCGTGCTCCCGGTCGGGCGATTGGTGCCGTTCGGAACCGTGTTACCCATCGGCGACGTCGTGCTCGGTCCGATGGAATTGCCTGGCGAGGATGGGTTCGAGCCCGAGGTCGGAGTCGTCGTGATGTTGTTGGCCCCGGGGATGCTGGTCGTTCCGGGTAACCCGGGCACGGTGGTGCCGTCGCTCGGCTCGGTGATGACGGTGACCACGACTCCGTCGGGTGTGGTGACCGCGGAACCATCAGGGGTGGTCACGACCGCGGCACCGGGTTCGAGAGCGATGCGATCCGACTGACGTGACGAACTCTGTATCACCGTCGTTCCGACGGCGACGATCATGACTGCAGCGCCGACGGTGGTCACGATGGCGCGACGTCGACGCACGTGTCGCACCCTTCCCAGTACCTCTCGATAGGCGGCGTTCGTGGCGGGGGCATCACCACCGACTCGTCCGAGCAATGACGAGATCTCCGAGTCGCGGAAGTCGTCGTCCATGGGATCCATCGGGCTCATCGGTCGGACTCCTCGTTCGCGCGCGCGGCCTCGATGTGCGCGCGCAGTTTTTCGCGGGCTTGGTGCAGATGGAACTTCACGGCACCATCGGAAATCTCCAGCGCCGTGGCGATTTCGAGAACTGACATCTGCTCGACGTAGAACATCGCGGCCACGGCCCGCTGTTGTTTGGGAAGAGTGGCCAGAAGATCGGCCACCTCGTCGATCTCGGGAATCTCCGAGGTCACGTTGGGCAGGGTGGACAGACGGTCGACGATGCGTTCGCGGCGAACCCGAGAGCGGTGTCCGTCGCGCACCTTGTTGATGGCCACCCGTCGGATCCAGCCCACCGGATCGTCGTAGGTGCTGATCTTGCGCCATTTGAGGTGGGCCTTCACGAAGGCCTCCTGTACGGCATCGGCGGCTTCTTCGGAGTTGCCGCAGATGACGGTGAGCGAGCGCACCAGACGGGCGTAGTGCAGGTTGAACAGGGTCGACACATCAGCCGAGTCGGAGGGGATGGTGACGGGTTCGAAGTTGTCCACGGTGGTTCCCGCCCAGGGGCTGATTCCCGGTTCCCACGATAGGGCGAGCGCGGACAATGTTTTCACCGTGGAGTCACGTTCGACAGAGTCTTGAGGTTTGTCCCGAGGACATTTCGGACCCGGACCGACTCGAGTTCCGACGCAATAGCCTGCGGTTATGGCTTCGACCGGGGGCGATGAGCGATTGGGCGCATGGAACGGGGTGCCTCGCGTTCGATTGGCGACCTTGCCGACCCCCCTCGAACCGGGTCCCGAGTTCGCCGGTGGTCCGCGACTGTGGGTGAAGAGGGACGATCTGACCGGTCTGGGAATGGGTGGCAACAAGGCCCGCAAGCTCGAGTTCCTCTGTGGGCGGGCACTCGTGGACGGGGCGACGTGCCTGATCACGGTGGGTGCCGGGCAGTCGAATCACTGTCGGATGACGGCCGCGGCCGGCGCGGTGCTCGGGCTCGAGACCCATCTGGTGTTGGCCGGCGATCGCCCCGATGTGCTCGAGGGAAATCAACTGCTGTCCGATCGCTTCGGCGCCCATCTGCACTTCACCGGAGCGGGTCCGTCGGAGTGGGGCTCGTTGGAGATCGCCCGCGAGGCTCTGACCGAGCAGTTGGCGGCGCAGGGTCTCGCTCCCAGCTCCATTCCCATCGGTGGATCGACGGCCATTGGATCGGTGGGGTACGTGGTCGCGTTCGACGAGATCATGTCGCAGTGTCGGGATGCCGGTTTCGTGCCGCGCGCGATCGTCTTCACGTCCTCGAGTGGCGGGACCCACGCGGGTCTGGTGGCCGGTCGGGCCGCCTGGCGGGCCACGCACCCCGGCGAGTTGGTCCCCGACGTCGTCGCCATCGGCGTGGCCAAGGGCGTGGTGGCCGGATTCCCGTCGGTCGCCGAGCTGGCGCGGGATGCCTTGTCGGTGGTGGGACTCGACGGAACGATCGACGACTCCGATGTGGAGGTGGATGGTCGATGGCTCGGGCCGGACTACGCGATCGCCACCCCCGCATCACGAGCGGCACGTGGTTGGGCGGCTCACAACGGAGCGTGGGTCGTCGATGACGTCTACACGGCCAAGGGAATGGCCGGGTTGCTCGGCAACATCGAACAAGGTCGGTGGGGAATGAACGACGATGTCGTTTTCATTCACACCGGTGGACAACCGGAGGTGTTCGTTCGTCATGAATCCTGAGAATCTCTCGCCCCGTACGATCGCGGTCAGCGCCGGACGTCCGACGGGTGACGGTGCTCCGATCAATCAACCCATCGTGCTGGCATCGAACTTCCGCAATGCTCCGGATTACGCGCGCACCGACGGCACCGAGTCGTGGCAGGCGCTGGAGGAGGCGGTGGGAGCTCTCGAGGGAGGTCGTTGCGTCTCGTTCTCGTCCGGTCAGGGAGTGGCCTCGGCGATCATCTTCGCGTTGCGCCCCCGCGTCGTGATCATGCCGACGGTCAGTTACCTCGGCGTGCGCAAGTTGCTCGACTTGATGCAGATCCGTGAGCAGTTGACGGTGGTGCAGGTGGGGATCACCGACACCGCGAACGTTCTGGCCGAGGTTGAGAGACAGATTGTCGTCCACGGGGCTGACAAAGTGCTGCTCTGGATCGAGTCACCCACGAATCCGACCCTGGACGAAGCCGACGTCACCGCGTTGTGTGCGGCGGCCGCCCGCGCCGGGGTGCGCACGGCGGTCGACTCCACGTTCGCCACGCCGATGGGTCAACGAGCGCTCCGTGACGGCGCGACGGTCGTGATGCACTCGGGCACGAAGTTCATCGGAGGTCACAGCGATCTCATGATCGGTTTGGCGTGCACGACCGACGATGCCGTGCACGATGCTCTCATCGAGGCTCGCACGTTCGTCGGGGCGACACCCGGGGCACTCGAGGCCTTTCTGGCACTACGTGGCTTGCGTACGTTGCCCATTCGTTACGAGGCGTCCGCGCGCAACGCCACCGAATTGGCCACGCGATTGCGGGCCCATCCAGCCGTCGAATGGGCCAAGAACGTCGGGCCGATGTTGAGTTTCATCCTGAAAGGTGGGGCGGTCGCGGCCGATCGCGCGTGCAACGCGGTTCGCGTCATCGTCCAGGCCACCAGTCTCGGTGGTGTCGAGTCCACCATGGAACGACGCCAGAAGTACGCCGGTGACGCGCACGTGAACCCCGGTCTCATCCGCATGAGCGTCGGCATCGAGGATGTCGAGGATCTGTGGAGCGATTTGTCGGCGGCACTAACGTCATGACCATGTCGGATCAGATTCTCGACGTCGACCTGCTGGCCTTCGAGCAGGGTGACGAGGCGCGGCGTCGCGCCGTGGTCGATGGTGTGCGACGCAGTCTGGCCACCGGATTCGTCTACACCAGCAGCGACATCTCCGAGGATTTGTTGGACACCGCCTACGGGATGTTGCGCGAATTCTTCTCGATGGACCAGGAGACGAAGCAACGATTCGTCGCTCCCGGAGCACACGGCCAGACGGGATACACCGGCCTTCTCGTGGAGACCGCCGCCTCGAGCGACAAGCCGGACTGGAAGGAGATGCTCAATTGGGCGTCACCGGTCGCCGCCGGTCACCCGCTGAAGCGCAAGTTCCCGGGTTCGTACCCCGAGCAACTACTTCCCGACGCCGTGGTGCCGGGAATGTCGAAGGTTCTGTATCAGTTCCATGATGCGATCGCCGACTTGCAACGTCGGTTCCTGCGCGTGATCGCGCTCGGCATCGGATGCGCCGAGACGTTCTTCGACGACATGGTGCAGGACGGTCCCACGCTCACCCGGGCCATTCGGTATCCCTCCATGAAGGATGCCCCCGAAGGTGGTCACGTGTGGGCCGGTGCACACGGCGACATCAACCTCATCACGGCGTTGCCCCGCGCGACCGCTCCCGGACTCCAGGTGGAGGTTGGCGGTGAGTGGGTGGATGCGATTCCCCCTGACGGCCGGGTGATCATCAACACCGGCATCATGCTCGAGCGACTGACGAACGGAGTCATCCCCATCGGCTGGCATCGTGTCGTCGCGTCACCGGGCTTCGAGGACGAGCGTTACAGCGTGGTGCAGTTCTGTCACCCACGTCCGTGGACCATGCTCGAGCCTTTGCAATCGTGCTGCACCGCCGAGAACCCGCAGCGTTACTCCACCATCAGTGCGGCCGACGCGCTCGACGAGGTTCTGTATCAGATCAACCTCATCGAGGACGCTCGCCGTGTGGGCGACTGATGGCGGAGTCGGACCCGACGACTGAACTCGTACCCGAGGAGGCGTCCGAGAATCCCTCCGGTCGCGAACTCGCGTTGGCCGTCGACATCGGCGGCACCAAGATGGCGGCGGGTCTCGTCACCCGCAAAGGTGAGATGGTCGATCGCGACATCATCCGCACCGACCGCGACAAGAACGCCAACGACCTCTTCGACTCGCTGGCGGTCATCGTCAAGCGTCAGTTGGATCGAGCCGGTGAACGTCATGGTGGGCGAGTGGTGGTGTGCGGCATCGGTTCGGCCGGCCCCATCGAACCCGATTGCGCCAGCGTGTCGCCGTTGAACATTCCGGCGTGGCGACGGTTCCCGTTGCGCGAGGCCATCGCCGGGGTCGTCGGTGTTCCGGTTCACGGGGATCTGGACGCCAAGGCCTTCGCCCTCGCCGAGGGCTGGTTGGGCGCGGCCCGCGGACACTCGAACTATCTCGGGATGGTGGTGAGCACCGGAGTGGGCGGTGGGGTGGTGGTCGACGGACGGTTGATCGACGGCGCGTCGGGCAACGCCGGACACATCGGTCACGTCATCGTGAATCCCGACGGACATCGATGCGGATGCGGAGCCCGTGGATGTCTGGAGGCCGAAGCATCCGGATCGGCGATCGAGGCGATCACGGGTCGTCCCGCCACCGAGCCGACGTACGAGACGATGCAGCGAACCGGTCGCATGGTCGGGCGCGCGGTGGCCTCGATGTGCAATTTCTTCGACCTGCCGCTGGCGGTGGTGGGCGGATCCGTGGCGCTCGGCTTCGGCCCCACGTTCTTCAACGCGGCCCAGGAAGTGATCGACGAGCACTGCCGACTGGACTTCTCGCGCGGTGCACGAATCGTTCCGGCGCGACTCGGTGACCGTTCACCGATAATTGGCGCCGGTGCGGTGGCGTGGCGCGGTCACAACCGTCGGTGAGTCTCAACCTCCGATGAGGCGGTATAGCCGTTCGGCGGGCCCGAGTCCGATGCGATGTCGCCACCATGACGAACCCAGGACGACGGCGATCCAGAGCGTCGTCGAGACGATCAACGCGATGGCCAACCCGCGCGCGTCGATGATGGACCACCATCTGAAGAGCACGTAATAGACCACCACGTGCAGGAGGTACGCGGTCAGGGTCATCTGCCCCGCTCGTTGGAGGACTCGCACGAGCCGTGTCGTTGCGAATCGTTCGACGAACACGCACACCAGGGCGAAGGAGGTGATGGCGATGGCGATGGTGGTGACAGAGTAACCCAGACCCCGCTGGAAGGGTTCGGTGCCGATGAACCCCTCGAAGCCGGAACCGTCGGTGACGTGATCGGAGACGACGTGATGAATCAGGTAAGTGCCGGCAGTGAGCAGCCCACCGATCAGGGCGATCGATCGGGCGTGTCGTTGGAAGCGTTCCACGTGTCGACCGACGACGATCCCGGCGATGAAGAACGCGAGCCAGGGCAACACGGGGTGCGTGTAGCCCGTGAAAGTACGGCCGATGAGATCCGCGATGGTGTCGATCTCTCGGGGGTCGAGCCATTCGATGCGCTCCGAGTCCGATGGTCGCGACGAAAGCCACGCGTTCAGTCCGCCGGTGGCGATGATCGTTCCTGTGGCCAACACGACGAGTGCGCGATCGGACAGGCCGACGATGACCGCGGCGATGATCAGATAGGCGCCGTAATAGAAGAGGATCGTCCCGCCCCACGCGTGATTCAGGGCCAGACCCGCGGCGTAGAGAAGAAGTCCGCGGCGAGCCAGACGTGATCGCATCGAGCCGAGCCCGATGCGATCTTCCGCACGAAGGGCGTTCGAAGCCATGAGGGCGACACCGATTCCGGCCATCAACACGAAGGTGGCGGCGAATCGCGTGCTGAGCACACCGTCGAAGGGATGAAACAAGCGATCCCAGAATCCGTCACCCAACATCCGTGCGTTCAAGAAGCCGTGGTAATTCATGACGATCACCCCGAGCAGGGCGAGGGTTCGCGTGACGTCGGGCGCCACCCGACGCGGGGTGGGCGAGGGCGTCGACACCGTGGTCAGATCCAGTCGACGCGATCGACCGCGGTCATGATGAGCGGTCGTTGCACATCGACGCGGTCACCGATGGAGGGCGCGGGTTGGTCTTCGGCGATGACCACCATGCTGGTGTGCATGTGCGGTGGTTCGATCAATGCGAGACGACGTTGGGCGAAGTGGAACGGTGAGCGACCATCGTCGAGTGGCACGACTCCATGCGCCGATCCGCAACCGATGACGGCCAACGAGCCGTCGTGTTCGATCGTCGCGAGTCGATATCCGGCTCGGTCACCGCGGCGAACGTGTCGAACGTCGATGACGTCGGCACCGAGATGGAACATCGACTTGTCGCCGTGCCACAACGCGGTGCCCAGTCGCAGGAACCATTCTCGGTCGGTGAACTCACGTCGAAGTTCGGCGAGCCCGTCGCCGTCGATGTGGCTGACCCAGACCGGTAGACCGTTCAGTGACGCATCGAGCGACCCGACGATGTCGGCGATCTCACGCACGTGGTCGTCGTTGGTGCCGGCGAGCGGTGGGTGGATGGACAGACCGATGACCGTGCAACCGGCGCGGCGAGCGGCATCGGCCAACTCGGCGACCCGTGACGGCGGGGAACCGTGACGGTTCATGGATGAGCGAACCTTCACCAGAACGGGTCGTCCGGTCGCGGCGGCCACATGCGCGAGCGAGCCGATCGTGACGATGGTGTCCTCGCGCAGGTCGGGTCGGGGGGTCAGCAGGGGCGTGAGGACCACCGGTGTGCGATCCGTGGGCACGCTCGACACCTCGTCGGCGGTGCCGACAGCGAGGTGAGACGCCAAGGTGGCCGCGCGCCGGGCCAGCCACTCCCGACCGAAACCGTATCCGTTGCCCTTGACCACGGGGACCAGGCCGTTCACGCGGGAGGCCACCGCGCCGACGTGGGACTCCCACGCTTGTCGGGTGACGGACAGAACCAAGGTCACGGTGCGACGCTACCGAGAGCGCTCGAGGCTGAGGGGCCGGGGATCCACCGACGCGACGAAATACGACTTGTTGGGTCGGGATTACGCCCGTAGCCTGACCCCATGTCGCTCCCCTTGGAAACCTCGTCTCGAACGGGCCTGTTCAGCTTTCCGAACCCGGTGAACGAGACCTCGGCCCGACTGGTGGCCGCCGGCGCCGTGGTGCAGTCGGTGTTGTTCCTGATCGTTCGGGAGTGGTGGGTGCTCGTGCCGTTGACCTATGGCTTCGTGGCGCGAGTGCTGACTGGTCCGACCCTCAGCCCGTGGGGAACCATCGTGACCCGATTCATCACCCCGCGTGTTCGTCGTGAGCACACGTTCGTGCCCGGTCCGCCGAAGCGATTCGCTCAAGGGATCGGAGCCGTGTTCACGGTGGGGGCGTCGGTGGCGTGGGCGTTGGGTGCCCCGACGGTGTCGTACGTGTTGATCGCGGGTTTGACGGTGGCGGCCAGCCTCGAAGCCTTCGCCGGGTTCTGTCTCGGCTGCGTGATCTTCGGACGGTTGATGAAGTGGGGCGTGATCCCCGCGGAGATCTGCGAGGAGTGCAACGACATCTCCAAGCGCCTCGTCCGCCCCACCGCCTGAGACGACGCGTCGACGCGAGCGCTGTCAGTCGAGGACGGGGAGCAGGGCGCCGGGATCGCGTTCCTCGATCGCACCTTTCCACACCCCGGTGCCGTATGCCACGTCATCGGCCACACGCATCATCACGTATCGCATCGGGTCCACGTCGGGACGCGTCGACAGCCACGTCGCCACGTTCGGCACCACCGCGGCAACCATCGCCACGCGCCGGACTCGTCGCGAGAACAGACACGCCACCATCGTGAGGGGCCACCACGTGCGTGTCAGTGCGCTCGCGATGAGACGACCGGCGTGCAGGTTGCCGCGACCGGCCAGTCGCATCGCGATCGGCACGCGGTTCTCCACGTTGTTCAACTTACGGACCAACATCGTTGTCGAGGCCAACGCAGTTCCCAGCCCGACCACCGCATGTCCGGCCGAAGCGAGGGCCCACGACACGGCGCTCCACCGATTGAGGCGCAACGGAGCGACCGCACCCGGATGCCGAGCGTGAAGTGCCGCCGCCGCCGAGCCGTAGGACACGCGCTGTTTCCAGGCCGCGATCATCGACGCTCGGGGTCGGTGGAACACGGTCACCGATGCTTCGTAGCGGCACCGTGACCCACCGGAGTCGAGGCGCCACACCAGATCCACGTCCTCGCCGTAACGCAACGTCTCGTCGAAGCCACCGATGGATCGCACGACGTCGGTGCGCATCATGATGGCGGCCGCCGGAACGTAGGAAACGCGGGTGCCCGCGCGCACACGAGCCGGTTCCGGTCCCAGATCGAGCGGCGAGCTCGACCGCTCGTAGCGAGCGAGCAACGACGGGCCCGGGTCGCTCGCCACGCGTGGGGCCACCGCCGCGACGCGTTCGTCGTCGAAATGGGCGAGCAGCGAACACCATGCGTCGGGGTCCCAGATCACGTCGGCGTCGACGAAAAGCACGAGTTCGGTGTCGACCTTCGCCAGTCCCGCGTTGCGGGCGGCCCCCGGTCCGCCGGCGACGTCCCGCCGAAGAACCTCGGCACCGGGAACCGCAGCCATCGGAAAGGTGGAACCGTCGTCGACCACGATCACTCGAGACGCCGCGGACAATGAACGCACGAGGTCGACGATCTCGTCGTGTCGTTCGTCGTGCACCGGAATCACCACGCTCACGTCCGACTCGCGGAACGTCGATTCGCCGCCTCGATCGATGACGGGATGGATGGCGCCGTTGTCCAGCAGACGCTCGATCAACGAGGGACTTCCACCCGCGACGTCATCACCACTCTCCAGCGAGTCGAGAAGGGACTTGGCGCGGACGTCGAGTCGCATCACGCGCACCGGCGACCCCGCCACCAACGTCTCGCCCGATGATGTCGATCGACGCCACCAGGACGAATCGACCACGTACCTCATGGCTTCTCTCGCAGCCAGGTTCGCACGGCGTCGATGAGGGATCTCGTCCACGTGTCGAGAATGATGCGACCATCATCGGCACTGGCGCGGGTCGGATCGCCCAACACACCGTTTTCACTGATCGCGCGCACGCCGTTCTCCCGAAGCGTGGAAGCGACGTCGGAAATCCTGGCCGTCGTTCCGACCTGGGCGCGGTCCATCCGCACCCGCGCGGGGTCGATGGCCAGCATCACCGAAGTTTCGACGTGACCGGCGTGTGTGTCGGTGGGGTCCGCCGAGGTCGGCGACCAGATCACGACCCGCCGACCCTCGCCTCGGATGATGGTCGACGCCTCGACGATCGCGTCGTGATTGCCGCCGTGACCGTTCACGAACACCACACCACCGGACCAATCGCATGATCGCGCGACTTCCACCAAGACCCGCGTCGTCGCCTCCGTGCCGATGGAGATGGTGCCCGGGAAGCCGGCGTGTTCTCCGCTGGCCGAGAAACCGATGGACGAGGTGACCAATGTCGACACGTCGTGCAGCGCCTCGGATGCGCGGCGCACCAGTTCGGTGGCGATGACGGTGTCGGTGTCGAACGGCAGATGAGGTCCGTGCTGCTCCCATGATCCGACGGGTACGAGCACGATCGGCCGCACCTCGATCAGATCGATGATGGTCCGGTCCTCGGGCATGGACCCATCATGCCGTCCCGTGGACTATTCGTCACCGACGGCGTAGAAGAAGCCACTCCGGCTGCCCACGTAGATGCGGCCGTTCCAGATCGCCGGGCTCGCTTCGATGTTGGCCGAGAGGCTGATCTCCCAGAGCAAGGAGGGCTCCCCGTTGGAGAGCGACCAGGCTCGCAACTGGCCGGCACCATCACCGAGGATCAAGGTGTCGTCGACGACCAAGGGCGAACTCAGCACCGGTCCGCTCACCTTGATGGTCCACACGATGGCTCCGGTCGACCGATCGATTCCGTACACCTTTCCCGGTTTGGTGGGCCAGATGACCAGGTTCTCGTGGAAAGCCGGGGTACTCCACGTGCCCGAGTCGACTCCGTTGTTCACGTCCACGCGCCACACCACCGGATCGACACCTTCGGCGGTGATGCGCGGATCGACCTTCAGGAGCTGACCGACTTCGCGGGCCCGTCGAAGGTTGCGGTCGACCTCGACGCCGACGTAGAGAAAACCTTCTTCGTCGATGACGGTCGTCGCGTCGCTGTCATCGCCGGTCCAGAACCGGAACGTCCGCGTGACATCACCGACTCCGGTGCGAATGCTGGAGATGTCCCAACCTTGCAGCAACCCGCCACTGCTGTTGAGATACGCCGTGTCGCCGTACACGGCGACGGCCGACTCGAGGCTCACGCGATCGTCGCCGAGATCACGCAGCAACTGGTCGTCGAAGCCCGGGACGCGGAACTTCTCGACGGGAGCGACCGTGACGGAACCGTCCGCCGCGTAGCCGCGATTCAACGTGAAGCCGAAGAACCAGGAGTTTTCACCACCTTCGATGAGGGTGTCGTTCAGGATCAACGGAGCGGCGTCCCAGTCGTTGTTCCACCGGCGGGCCTCGATGCGACCGTCGAAACTCCACAGTTCGCGCGGCGCGGCACCGTCGAAGGCGATGACCCGCAACATGTTGTCACGCGAGCCGTGGTACACCAGCGGGTACCCGTCGGGATCGACGGTGACGGTCCCCTTCGCCAGATCCTTGGTGGGGAAGGGGGGAATGATTTCCTCACCGGTCATGCCGTCGACGAAGTGGATCTTGTAGTCGTACGCTCCGAACACCACCCACGTGCGTCCATCGCGTTCGAAGACTGCGGGTTGTCCCACCCAACCGGTGCCACACCATGTGCGCACTTCTCCGTATTCGCTCGATTCACCGCACATCCGCTGATTCGGATAGGTCCACAGCACACGGGGAGCCACGGGTACGGGCCCGGTCCCGTTGAACGTGCGGGTGGGGTTGCCCTTGAAGGTGAGCACGCCCGCCACCGTCGTGCCCCACGGT
This sequence comes from Acidimicrobiales bacterium, assembly GCA_030833305.1. Taxonomy (GTDB): domain Bacteria; phylum Actinomycetota; class Acidimicrobiia; order Acidimicrobiales; family Ilumatobacteraceae; genus Casp-actino8. Next base: position 15,658 of record JAURHL010000024.1, read on the forward strand.
CGACCGACGCTCGTCGGATTCACCAAAGCCGGTGTGGTCGTCGATGTCGTCGATGTCGTGGTCGTGGTCGTGGTCGGGGCCACGGTCGTGCTCGTCGCTTGGACGAGGGTGGTCGTGGTGGTCGAGGTCGCGTCGTCGCTTCCGGAGCAGGAGATGACGATGAGGGGGACCATCGCCATCAATGCGGGGAGGAGTCGTGCGCGCATCCTCACGACTCTTGCACGTATCCCCAAGCACGAAGGCTCTCGAGGATTCGATGCGCCGCTTCACCCGGCTCCAACACGACGGTTTCGCCGTGTCCCTTGCTGGATGACGTGTCGGTGATCTGTCGAACCCGGTCGAGCGCCGAGGTGCCCGAAGGGGAGGGCACCACCCGGGCCCGTGGTCGATACGGGCGCAAAGGAGTGTTCTCGGTAGTTCGCCGGATCGCACCGGACCCGTCGTTGGTGACCACGTCGACGATGGCGTCGTTCGCCGAAAGTGTCGCGCGGAGCGATGCGCGTCGCAGTCGGGCCACCGATCCTTCGACGGACAGGACCGCCGGTCCGGTCACCGAGAGACGTTCGCGACGCCCACCATCGAGACGTCGAACGACCGACAAGGATTCGCCGACGATCTGCACGTCGATGAGGCCGAGGGCCTGACCTCGCCCGAGTCGCGCGGCGATCAGCGCCGGAACCGAGCCGGAGCCTCGGTCGCTGGAGTAATCGCCGCACACCACGAGTCGCGAATGCTCGCAGTACGTCGCCAAAGCACGAGCCGTCTCGGCACTGTCGGTGTCGGCCGGAGCATCGACGCGCAGCACGCCGTGAGCTCCGCAGGCCAGAGCATCGCGCAAGGACGTCTCGGCGGCGGCCGGGCCG
>JAURHL010000250.1 GCA_030833305.1 Acidimicrobiales bacterium
CCCATGAGTCTCCGATCTGTCGTGAATGATGATGTATCGCCCATCAGAGCGGCACATCATGAATGAAACGACTCAACCCACAGTAATTGTGCGGTGACGGAAAGAAATCCCGATTCTTAGAAGTAAATAATCTTTTCGGCGCGAGCTTCGGCCTCGTCGAGGTCGTCGGTGTAGGCGCCAGTCGACAGATACTTCCAACCACCGTCGCACACGATGAACACGATCGTGCCTTCTTCAATTTCGCTAGCCACCTTGGCAGCGCCAGCGAGAGCTGCACCCGCTGAAATGCCGGAGAAAATGCCGCACTCACGCACGAGGCGACGAGTCCACTCAATTGACTCACGCGGACGCACCACGCGCTTGCGGTCGAGCAGTTCCCGGCCGTGCCAGTTGTCGAACACCGGCGGGATGTACCCCTCGTCCAGGTTGCGCAAACCTTCCACCAATTCGCCCAGTGGAGGCTCCACCGCTACCACCTGAATGTCCTGGTTCTGTTCTTTCAGGAACCGCCCAACTCCCATCAGGGTGCCGCTCGTGCCGAGCCCTGCAACGAAGTGGGTGATCTGTGGGCAGTCGCGCAGGATCTCGGGACCGGTGTTCTCGTAGTGCGCCCGCGGGTTGGCGTCGTTCGCGTATTGGTAGAGGAAGCACCATTCCGGATTGGCCTTGGCCATCTCGATGGCCCGCGCCACGGCGCCGTTGCTGCCCTCTTCGCCCGGCGTGAGGATGATCTCGGCGCCGAAGATCTCGAGCATCTGACGACGCTCGATGGAGACGCTGGTGGGCATGAGGATCTTGATGGGGTAACCCTTGATCTGCGCAATGGCGGCGAGTGCGATGCCGGTATTGCCCGACGAGGGTTCGATGATGGTCTGACCCGGGACGAGACGACCGTTCTTCTCGGCGTCCTCGATCATGGCCTTGGCGATGCGATCCTTCACCGAACCGAAAGGGTTTTGATTCTCCAACTTTGCGATCAGCCGAACGTTCGGGTTCGGCGACAGATTCGAGACGTCCACCATCGGCGTATTGCCGATCAGGTCGAGGACGCTTTCGTGCGGGATCATGCTCACCTCCAACCGGCCGACGTGGGGACTAATTCCCTACCAATACGCTCAGGATTGTAATGATTCCCCGTTCGAATGGGAACACGTGCGCGGAAAACCGCCGGTCAGAGGGCACAGAGGTCGATTTCGGCGATCGCTCCCTGGCGGATTCGGAAGGTCCGCATCTCCGGGGTCTCGCGCTTCAACGTGACGATCAGGTAGTGCCAGTCGGGGTCGGGTGCCGCGGCCACGTCGGTGGGGCTGGGGTAGGCCTCGGTGTGGGTGTGGCTGTGCATGACTCCCCGGATCTCGAGCCCCTCGTCCTCGGCCGTGCGCTCGGCCCGCAGATGGTCACGTGGGTCGATGGTGTAGATGCGGGCCGACTGATCCACGTTGCGACAGGGGAAGAACCGCACGATCTCGTTCGAGCCCGGCACGCCGGCCATCAACCCACAGGCTTCCAACGGGTACTCGCGCATGGCCAACTCGGCCATCGCGGCGCGCACGTCGGCGGTGATGGAGAGCGATTCGGTCGCTCCCCCGCTCGCCTCGTTCGCCACACCGTTCACGGGCGTCAGGGTAACGGGGCGACGGTTGCGCCGTAACCTCGGGGACATGTCCGGCCCCGGCACGAAGCTCATCGCCAGCAACCGCAAGGCGCGCCACGACTATTCCATCCTCGACGTCTTCGAGGCCGGGATCATGCTGCAGGGCAGCGAGGTGAAGAGCCTGCGCGAGGGGCACGTGCAGTTGGTGGACGCCTACGCGCGCATCGTGAACGCCGAGGTGTGGCTGGAGGGCGTGCACATCGCGCCGTATCAGTTCGCCCATGGCGTGGGGGCCCACGACCCGGCGCGACCGCGCAAACTGCTGTTGAACCGTGGCGAGATCGAACGACTGGCGGCGCGCGTGGGACAGGAACGTCTGGCCCTGGTGCCGTTGAGCCTGTATTTCAAGGACGGTCGCGCCAAGGTGGAACTGGCGCTGGCCCAGGGTCGCACCAAGGGCGACAAGCGCCAGGCCATCGCCGAGCGAGACGTGAAGCGCGAGATCCAACGCGAGCTGGGTCGCCAGCGCAAGGGCAAGGACTGAACGCACACTTCGCCCGACCGCGAACGTTCATGTGTTCGGGACCGCGGTAACGTGGTGCCACACACGAAAGTCAATGGGGCTGATCGGTTTCGACAGCAGTTCCGGTGGCCGAGCGTGCGACCCGAGTTGCTCAGACTCGCTAAACGGGGCAAACACAAAGAATTGCCAACCAGCAGTTCGCTCTCGCCGCCTGATCACTCAGGTTGTGAAGAGACATCGTGACCAGAAATGGCGCACGGGGCCGATCCACCGCAGCCCGGCAACAGAAGCGGGGGATGGCAGCCGGGAAGATGGCTGACGGCGAGAAAGACCGCTGACCGCACGGAAAGACGTGTCGTGGTCCGCCAGCGATGACGGACAGCCGACCCGTCGGTGAGATTGCGTTAGTCTCGAAATCGGG
>JAURHL010000251.1 GCA_030833305.1 Acidimicrobiales bacterium
CAGATCCTTGTGCGGGCCGTCGACGAGCATCTGATCACCGGTGTACGCGTGAACGGTCTGCATCAAACCTTGTTCGACTCCGAAGGAGTCGTCGAGCACCTTCACCAACGGGACGAAACAGTTGGTGGTGCAACTGGCGTTCGAGATCACCTTGTGCTTCTTGAAGTCGAAATCCTTGTGGTTGACCCCGTAGACGAAGGTGGCGTCAGCGTTGTCGCACGGCGCCGACACGATGACCAACGGTGCCCCTCCTTCGAGGTGATAGGCCGCAGTGTCGCGCTTGGTGAAGATGCCGGTGCTCTCCACGACCACGTCGACACCCAGGTCACCCCACGGAAGCGTCTTGGGGTCCCTCTCGCTCAACACCCGAAGAACCTGACCGTCCACGCTGATGCCGTTTTTGACGGCCTTCACCGTGCCCGTCATTTTCCCCATCACCGAGTCGTACTTCAACAAATGAGCCATCGTGTCCAGGGAGCCCAGATCGTTCACCGCCACGATCTCGATGTTCGCTCCACGCTCGCGAACCGCGCGAAAGAAGTTTCGGCCGATTCGTCCGAATCCGTTGATTCCGACTCGGACGGTCTTGGAGGGGCTCATGGTCATCCTTTCCTTGGTCGCCACCGGCGGGCGAACAGGGTCAAAACTAGTCGGCGCTGACGCCACGAGCCGACTTTCCGTGCGTGATCACGACAGCGTCGAGTGGCGTTCGGATCTCAACGACCGATGTCCCGATGCCCGACCCTCACCGGCTGGCCCGAGGCCCGCATCCGCTCGGCGATCTCGTTGGCGATGGCCACGGAACGGTGTCGACCGCCGGTGCACCCGACGGCGATCGTCAGATAGCTCTTGCCCTCGGCCGCGTACAAGGGGACGATCGTCCCGAGCAGATCGACGAGTTTGCTCACGAAAATCTCGGCCTCGGGTTGACCGAGCACGAAGTCCCGTACCGGAACGTCGAGACCCGACAGGGCACGAAGGTTTTCGTCCCAATGCGGATTGGGCAGGAAACGTGCGTCGAGGACGATGTCGGCATCCAGCGGGAGCCCGTGCTTGAAACCGAAGGATTCGACGGTGATCTGAAGATGCTCGCGCACGTCGTCGAAAAGACCGAGCAACTTCGTCTTGAGTTGGTTCGTGTTCAGTTCGGTCGTGTCGATCACCAGATCGCAATCACCCTTCATCGTCTCCAACAAGGCTCGTTCCATCTCGATCGACTCCACGAGACCATCTGCTTCGGTCGACAAGGGATGGCGCCGACGTGATGCTTCGTAGCGTTTCACCAACTCACGTGTCGATGCGTCCAGGTACACCACACGAACCCGATGCCCCTCGGCGCGCATCCGGGCGACCTTGGGCATCAGTTCGAGATGTTGACGACCCGCGACGAGAGCGAGGCGCTCGATGCCCGACCCGGGCGCACTGGCCAGCTCGACGATGGTGTCCACCAAGGACGTCGGCAGATTGTCGACCACGTACCAGTCGAGATCCTCCAATACGGCGGCGGTGGCCGACCGCCCCGCCCCGGAAAGCCCGGTGATCACGAGAATGTCGGCCATGAACAGAAACTAGCGAGCAACGGCGACGAGATGCCGTATGGGATCCAGATCGAAGTCGCCGCGCCCGTCGGGTCGAAGACTCCGGATCAGCCAATCCGCACCCGACGCGCGCCACACCTCGTCGTCCACCGGAGCATCGTTCGGAGTCAACAGGACGCTGGTCTCCGAACCGGGTCTCGTTCCTCCGGAATCCAACAATTCCTTCCGGGCCCGCCAACGCTCGTACGGAGCGAAACCACTCCAACCGTCGGCCAAGCGAGACGCCAAGGGAATCGTTACCTTCGGTCCGTCTCCCCCGACCCAGATTCTCACGTCGACACCATGCCGACGGTTCTGATCGTCGACGACCGCGCGGAGCGCCTCGAGACGACGGCCGAACTCGGCCATGCGTTGGCCGCGCGAACGGTGATCGTCGAACAGTCGGTCGTCGTGAACGAAACCACCCGCGCCGACACCCAGCACGAATCGACGACCCGCGAGGCGCGCGACCGTGGCGGCGCTTCGGGCCAGGATTTGCGGATGTCGAAACGAGAGCGGCGAGACCAGGACCCCCAGGTCCACGCCGAGGGCCGGTGACGCACCGGCCATGGCCCCCAACAAGCTCCAGGTCTCCCACGCCGAATCCTCGGCCGAACCGACGAACGGGATCATGTGATCCCACAGGAAGACGCCATCGACACCGATTTCGACCGCCGTGCGGGCGACCGACACGAACCGCGACGGCTCCACGCCGTGCGTCTGGAACTGGACTCCAACCTTGGGCAACGAGTCGACCTCTCAGACCTTGACCGTGCGCAGATACAACAACCGCGGAATGGTCGACGCCGCCTCGTACTCGGCGGCCCGGGCCAGGAAACCGGCCGGCGGTGCCGGTTCGCTGATGCGATGCAGCAGCAGTCCGTTGGCGATCAGTGCGTTCAGATAACGACTGATCGGCCGATGGATGAACGGAATGAAAA
>JAURHL010000252.1 GCA_030833305.1 Acidimicrobiales bacterium
CAACTCGTCGTCCGACCAACTCGTCGTCTTGCCGTGGCGCGATCCGCTGATCGAGCGCCTCGGTCACGACGCTCTGGGCGACTACGTCGAAGTGTTCTGGCTCGGCATCCTCGGACCGACCGCCACGTGGATGCTCCGGCGATTGGCGCGGATCGCGGGGGCGCACCCCGATGGGCATCGAGTGGATCTTGCCTCCACCGCCGCGGCTCTGGGTCTCGGCTGGGACGCGAGCCGAACCAACGCGTTCGCCCGCGCCCTGCAACGGCTGGTGATGTTCGGCCTGGCTCGCCACATGAACGGCGCCGTGGCCGTGCGAACGGTGGTGCCACCGTTGAGTGTGCGTCACCTGTCCCGACTACCCGAACGTCTGCAACGGGCTCACGCACTCTGGAGCGACGTCGACAACTTCGCGGCTCTCGCCGTCGCCCACGACCTGCACGACGCGCACGACGACGAAACGACGGCGGTCAGCGCTTCGGCTTCGTGAAGTTCAATGCCAGATCGATGAGCAATCGGGTTCCGAAGCCCGTCGCGCCACGGCTGAGCCAGCCGTCGTCACCGTCGACACTCATCGGGCCGGCGATGTCGAGGTGCGCCCACGGAACGTCGCCGGTGAACTCGGCCAGGAACAGTGCCGCCGTGATCGCTCCGGCGTAGGGGCCACCGATGTTGCGCATGTCGGCCACGTTCGAATCCAGCAGACGCCGGTAGTCGCGCTCGAGCGGCAACTGCCACACCGGCTCGTCGGCGCGACCCGCGGCACTCTTCACCTGATCGATGAACGCGTCGTTGGTTCCGAGCACGCCGGCGATCTTGGTACCGAGCGCGGCCATGCAGGCTCCGGTGAGGGTCGCTATGTCGACCATCGCGTCGGGCTTGGTCTCCACGCCGAGCGACAAGCCATCAGCGAGCACCAGGCGACCCTCGGCGTCGGTGTTGTGGATCTCGGCGGTCTTGCCGTTGCGGAACGTGAGGACGTCACCCATGGCGACCGCGCTCCCGGACGGACGGTTGTCGGTGCACATCAGATAACCGGTGACCTTGGTGCGACAGCGCAGAGCCTTCAATGCGCTCATCGCCGACAACACCGCGGCCGCGCCGGACATGTCCATCTTCATGTTGGCGTGGCTGGCGTCGCTCGGCTTCAAGCTGATTCCACCGGAGTCGTAGGTGATGCCCTTGCCCACCATGACGAGGTGGCCCGTTGCACCGGCGGGCGAATACGTCAGTTTCACCATGCGCGCCGGTTCGGTGGAGCCCCGGTTGACGCCGAGCAATCCGCCGCAACCCATGACGGCCAACTTGTCGTTGTCGAACACCTCGACCTCGAGTCCGGATTCCTTGGCCATGGCCACCGCGCGATCGGCGAGCATTCGTGCGGTCAGGTACGCCGGCGGGGTGTTGGCCAGATCACGAGCGGTCCACGCGGCCGCCGAGGTCGTGCGGCCACGCTCGACTCCGGCATCACAACCCTTGGCCCGCGAGCCCGTGGCCACGAGCGCGAGGGTGACCGCCGGGTTGTCGACACCGGACTTGAGGTCGGTGTACCGGTACGACGCCAACACGAAACCTTCCACCGCGGCCTGCGCCGCCGAACGGGCATCGAGCGAGACCGAATCCACGAGCGTGGTGGCCACCGACGCGCGGCGTGACGCCGCACGGGCGAGCGCCGCCGCCGAGCGGCGAACCGTCGCCGCGGTCGCCTTGCGCGGATCACCGATGCCCACCGCGATGACGGTCGGACCCGACGACGACGGCACGGTCAATGTTTGGCCCACCTTTCCGTCGAAACCGTGCGCGGTCAGGGCGGCACGCGACAAACCCAGCTGACGCGGCACGGCTCCGGTGGTTCCCACCGGTACACCGACCACCTCGACGGTCTTGGGGATGGATCGGACGGACTCGACGGTGACGTTGTTGGCCATGGGCCGAGTTTAGTGATCGCGGTGCGAGCCCGACTCAGATGACGTCACGAACCGGTAGGGATTCGCCCTCTTGCCAACGAGCCATGGTCCAGAGCAAGTCGGAAAGACGGTTCAGATACGGCACCACGTGTGACGGCGGCGGGGCCGCCATCAAGGCGTGTCGTTCGGCGCGGCGCACGACGGTGCGCGCGACGTCGAGCCATCCCGACACTTTGTTGCCCCCGGGGACCACGAATTCGGTGGGACGATCGAAGCGGGTGTCGAGTTCGTCGATCATCTTCTCGAGACGATCGACCATTCCGGATTCCACGCAGGTCACACCGGGGTCGAGTTTCGAGCGGTTCTCCGGAAGTGTGGCCAACTCGGCCATGAGGACCCACAGGTCCCGCATGATCGGAATGAGCAAGGACTCCAACTCCGAGCCGGCTCCGGATTCGGCGCGAGCCATGCCGATGACCGCCTGAGCTTCGTCGACGGTGCCGTAGGCCCGCGGAAGTTGGCTGTCCTTGGGAACACGTCCCCCGTAGAAGAGACCGGTGGTGCCGTCATCACCTTCTCGGGTATACACACGCACCTTGGCCACGTCGGTGACG
>JAURHL010000253.1 GCA_030833305.1 Acidimicrobiales bacterium
GTTCAACCTCGGTGCGCTGTTCGTCCTCGGATCGTTGGCCCTTGTGATCAACCGCCATCTCAGCCGGTCGCTCAATCGCAAACGTCAGGGACCGCCCCGAGTGGTGCTGGTCGGATCACCGGACACTGCCCGCATCGTCACCGAGCAACTCGCCCAGAGCGACCGGGCCGCCCGAGTCGTGGCCACTCGCAACGACACCCGCGACCTCGTCGCCACGGTGCACGATCACCAGGCCACCGATGTGCTCCTTCTCGACGTGGACGCGTTCGGCCACGTTTTCCCGCAACCTCTCGGCGTCCTCGAAGATGAAGGCGTCGGCTTCTTGCAGCGCGTCGGCGCCCAGGAGACCCTTCTCGGATTGCAGACCGTGCGCGAACTGGCCGGTATGCCGTTCGTTCGCCTGCGCTCGCACACTTTGCCGTCGCACAAGGTGAAGTTGAAGCGTGCCTTCGATCTACTACTGCTGATTGCCGCGTCTCCACTCATCCTCATCGCCGTCGGACTGCTCTCGCTCTACGTCCGCGTCCGCGCCGGCGCCCCCGTCCTCTACACCCAGACCCGCATCGGACGCGACGGCGTGCCGTTCACCCTCGTGAAGTTCCGCACCATGACACGAGATGCCGAGCAACACGGCGCGGTACTCGCCACCGACCACGACCCGCGCGTCGTGCCCGGACTCGCCTGGATGCGCGCCACTCGAGCCGACGAACTCCCGCAACTCTGGAACGTGTTGCGCGGCGACATGTCGCTCGTGGGCCCACGACCCGAACGTCCCGAGATGATCGCCGACATCACAAAGCTGGTACCGGGTTACGAACGTCGTCACGAGTTGCGGCCCGGTCTCACCGGACTCGCCCAGGTGCAAGGCCGCTATCACACCGACGCCGCCTTCAAAGTGGGTCACGATCTGCAGTACTTGGTGAACTGGTCGTTGGTGCTCGACGTGCAGATCATCGTGCGCACCGTGTGGGTGGTGCTGGCCCGCCGTGTCTGAACCCATTGCATCCGAAAACGGCACCTGGCCGTCGGTGTCGGTGGTGATGCCGGTGCTGAACGAAGAACGACACCTTGAACACGCAGTGCGCGCCATCTTCGCTCAGGTCTATCCGGGTCCAATGGAGGTATGCCTCGCCCTCGGCCCGTCCACCGACGCAACCAACGACGTCGCATTACGCCTACAGGCCGACGAACCTCGACTGCGAACCGTCGACAACCCAACGGGCAAGACACCGGCGGCGCTCAACGCGGCAATCCGCGCGACCTCCGGGGAGGTGGTGGTGCGCGTCGACGGCCACAGTGTCCTCTCCCCCGGCTATATCACTCGCGCCGTCGAAACTTTGCAGCGAACAGGAGCGGCCAACGTCGGTGGCATTCAGAAGACCGTGGGCACGGCCCCATTCGAAAAAGCCGTTGCGGCGGCTATTGCGAGCCCGTTCAGCATGGGAGGCGCACGCTTCCACACCGGTGGCGAAGAAGGCCCGGTCGACACCGTGTATCTCGGTGTGTTCAAGCGTGAGGCGATCGAAAAGGTGGGACTGTTCGACGAGAGCCTGATCCGCAACCAGGACTATGAGTTGAACATCCGGCTCCGCGACGCCGGGCACACCGTGTGGTTCGACCCGCAACTCGAGGTCGAGTATCGACCCCGTCCCACCCTGCGCGCCCTGGCCCACCAATACACCGAGTACGGCTCCTGGAAGCGCCACGTCCTCCGACTTCACCCGAAGTCGTTGAAGCTCCGACAGGTCGTACCTCAGGCCACGCTTCTCACACTCGTTGCCTCGTTCGTCGCCGCACCGTGGCGTCCGATCACGTTGGTGATTCCGGGCGTCTACCTCGTTGCGGTCGTGTTCGCAGCACTCGCCACTTCGTGGCGGGACGCAATCCGACTGACTGCTATCTTCCCCACCATCCACATGACGTGGGCGTGGGGATTCCTTTTCGGACGCCGCACCCGCTCGTAGAGGGGGACCCATGAAGATCGCCGCTTCGCTCGCGGTGGCCGCACTCTCACTCGGAACCGCTTGCTCGTCGACCGAAACCGGGACCGTCAATTCCGCCACCACCATCGCCCTCACCACCGAGGCGCCCGCGACCACGGCCGGTCCGACCACGACGACCGAGGCCGCGACCACCACGCTCTCGCCGGAAGAGGCCGTCTCGTTCGAGATTCTCGAGCAGACCGACCAGTACGTGTCGCTGTTGATCGTCGACGGCACCGGGCGAAATGTCGCCGGCATCTCCGTCGGCGGAGCGCCCGAGACGCTCATCCCACGGCCGATCTACGTGTACATCAAGCGGGCCACCAATCCCGACCAGTCGCTCGTGACCGACGGACCGGTTCGCCTGCAGGTGGCCGGCGGCTATCACAACGGTGGAACCGTGATGTGCCCGTACAACACGGTGCGCACAGCCGTCATGTGCATCGGCTTCGCGAGGATGGACAACGCGAAGTACACCCTCGAGACGTTCGACTTCCGCGACATTCCGAACCATGTGGTC
>JAURHL010000254.1 GCA_030833305.1 Acidimicrobiales bacterium
CACCTGTCGTCCATCGGGGGTGCCGACGTACATCAGGTACTGGCCTACGACTTGGCTCACGCTGCTTCAGCCGTGGAGACCGCCCGGTCCTTGCTCGACTACGGCGCCAAGGGCGATCACGAGGGTCTCATCACCTGCGCTTACACCGCCGACATGGCGCACGACTTGATGTCGAAGTTGATCGGTCGCGAATCGCTGTGGGGACTGGAGCCCAACCCCCTGGCCGCCGCCGTTCCCTTCATCTCCACGTACCGTGACCCCGAGTTCGTGGCCTCGCTGGCCGATGTGCAAGGACCGCGTCACCTCGACGACGACTTCGAGATGGTGCAGGACACGTTCCGTTCGTATGCGAACAAGGAAGTCGCACCGCGCGCCGAGCACGTGCACCGTCACAATGCCGACGTTCCGGAAGAACTGATCTCCGGCCTCGCCGAGATGGGTGCCTTCGGACTCTCGATTCCGGCCGAATACGGCGGATACAGCGAGGGTGGCGACGGTGAGTACATGGGCAACGTCATCGCGACAGAGGAACTTTCCCGTGGTTCGCTCGGCATCGGTGGTTCGCTCATCACGCGTCCCGAGATCCTCACGCGCGCGCTGGTGAAAGGCGGAACCGAGGCCCAGAAGGCCGAGTGGTTGCCCAAGTTGGCCACCGCCGAGGTGATGGCCGCGGTCGCGGTGACCGAACCCGACTACGGCAGCGACGTGGCCGGACTGAAGGTGACCGCCACTCCCGCCGAAGGACCCGACGGCACGCCCGGCTACGTCATCAACGGCGTGAAGACGTGGTGCACGTTCGCCGCTCGCGCCGACGTGTTGATGTTGTTGGCGCGCACCGATCCGGACCGCAGCAAGACCCACAAGGGTCTCAGCCTGTTCATCGTGCCCAAGCCCCGCGGCGAGGCCCACGGCTTCGAGTTCACCCAGAACGTCCGTGCCGATGGTTCCACCGGAAAGATGGAAGGCCGCCCGATCGACACCATCGGATACCGCGGAATGCACTCCTACGAGATCGCCCTCGACAACTGGTGGGTGCCGGCCACGAACCTCATCGGCGAGGAAGGTGGCCTGGGCAAGGGCTTCTACTACCAGATGGAAGGTTTCGAGAACGGCCGTCTGCAGACCGCCGCGCGCGCCGTCGGTGTGATGCAGGCCGCCTACGAGGCCGCGTACGACCACGCCCACAACCGCAACGTGTTCGGCAAGAACATCGCCGAGTACCAACTCACCCGCGTGAAGTTGGGCCGCATGGCCGTACTCATCCAGGCCGGCCGCCAGTTCGGCTACCAGGTGGCGCGTTTGATGGCCAAGGGCGAGGGCACCACCGAGGCCAGCATGGTGAAGGCATACGTGTGCAAGGCCGCCGAATGGGTCAGTCGCGAGGCCATGCAGATTCACGGTGGCTATGGCTACGCCGAGGAGTATTCGGTGAGTCGCTTGTTCGTGGATGCCCGCGTGCTGAGCATCTTCGAAGGCGCCGACGAGACCTTGTGCCTGAAGGTCATCGCCCGCCGACTCACGGAGAAGTGATCACGAGATCTTGATCACGAGATCTTGATCACGAGACCTTGATCACGGTGATCACGGCGTAGTCACTGCTACGCACCGGTTCACCGCCCAGATGACCGACGGCGTCCGACGCGGGCATGATGTCACCGTCCCAGTTCGTCCACGTCTCGGCCAGGTTCGCTCCGGCATCTCGGGCGTCGCGCACGAAATCGCTCCACAGATAGGCGTCGTCGCGCGGTTCCTGCGACCAGCCGCACACGAGAAGTCCACCGTCAGCCAAGTGTTTCACCATGTTGTGCACGATGGTGGTCTGTGTGCCCGGGGCACAGAAGTTCAAGATGTTGCCCGCCATCACGATGACATCGAAATTGATGACATCGAAATTGATGACATCGACGAGACCACCGCGCGTCGTGACATCCACCGAGCTCAGGTCACCCACCAACCATGTGACAGCCGTGGACTTGTCGCGCGCCTTGTCGATCATGTCGGGGTCGAGATCGACCGCCGTCACCACGTGTCCGCGGCGCGAGAGCTCGACCGCCAGGCGACCCGTGCCACAGCCCGCGTCGAGAACACGCAAGGCGTGTTCGCGTTCATGTTCACCCAGGTATTTCTCGATCAACCGCGTCACGGCATCGGCCTCGCCGTGAACGTTCTCCCCCCGGGCCGCCATCGCCTCCCAGCGTTGGTCGTACTTCACCAAATCCACGGTGCGGCGCCATTCCACCCAACGCTGCGAGACGGCGGAGCCCGGAACGTCACTCACGGGAAACACTCACGCGAAACACTCACGGGAATTTCTCACAACAGTTCACTCAGGCTCTTCACGCGATGAAAGTCGGCGCCCGCATGATCGTCGTACGGATCGAGCAAAATCGGAAACAAGCCGGCGTTGCGCGCACCGTGAACGTCCATGGTCACCGAGTCACCCACGTACGCCACGCGGGTGACGCGGTGACCATGGACGTTCACGGTGCGCGC
>JAURHL010000255.1 GCA_030833305.1 Acidimicrobiales bacterium
CCGCTGGTGTGGCATCGGTCCTTCGATGAGTGATCCGGCGCGTCGGCCCTTCCACTTGCTCGCCAAGCCCACTGGCGCCGTCTGCAACCTCGACTGCACCTATTGCTTCTTCCTGTCCAAGGACGCGCTGTATCCCGGCGAACGGACGCGCATGGGTGCCGACACGCTGCGGGCGTACCTGACCCAGATGATCTCGGCCCAACCCGACGGGCCGGTGAACGTGGCGTGGCAAGGTGGCGAACCCACGTTGATGGGCATCGACTTCTACCGTGAGGCCTTCGCCATCGTCGACGAGGTCGCCCGGCCGAGCCAGGTGATCGAGCACACGATCCAGACCAACGGCACCTTGGTGGACGACACCTGGGCGCGTCTGTTCGCCGATCGACAGGTTCTCGTCGGTCTGAGCATCGACGGGCGACCCGACGACCACGATCGTTTTCGCGTCTGGAAGGACGGTCGGGGCAGTTACGCCGACGTGCGTCGAGCGTGGGACCTCCTGCGCGGGAGAGGCGTCGAATGCAACGTGTTGTGCAGCCTGAGCGCGGCCAACGTCGATCATCCGCTCGAGACGTACCGTCATCTGCGCGACGACCTCGGGGCCCGCCACATCCAGTTCATCCCCATCGTCGAACGCGCCACCACCGCCAACATCGAGGTGGCCGAGGGCGGTTGGGGCACCGGACGCGGAAAGCGACGAATTCTCTACACGCAACAGGGCGATCTCGTCACGTCCCGATCGATATCCGGACGACAGTACGGGGACTTCCTGTGCGCGGTGTTCGACGAGTGGGTCTCTCACGACGTCGGCGAGGTCTTCGTGCAACTGTTCGACGTCACTCTGGGTGCCCACTTCGACCTGCACAGTCTGTGCGTGCACGCCCCCACCTGCGGGTCCGCCCTGGCCCTCGAGCACAACGGTGATCTCTACTCGTGCGACCACTTCGTGGAGCCCGCGCATCTGCTCGGCAACATCCACGACACGCCGATGGTCGACCTGGTGTCATCGCCCCGACAAGTCGCCTTCGGACGCCACAAGTTGGAGTCGCTCCCCCGGATGTGCGTGGAGTGTGACGTGCGCTTCGCCTGCCACGGAGGGTGCCCCAAGGATCGCTTCGCGACCACGCCCGACGGCGAGGTCGGGCTCAATCATCTTTGCGAGGGGTACAAGGCGTTCTTCACGCATTGTGACGCCGCCATGCGCACGATGGCCGACCTGATCCGCCGCGGCCGTTACGCCGACGAGATCATGCGCCCGACGTAGACACCCTCTCGCACCAATCCCACAGTGCTCGCCGAACGTCGGGTCGGTCCGACGACCTCGTCGATCCCAACCGATGGATCGGCCGGCGGACGCGATCGCACCAGAAACCGCCACTGGGACCGAGATTCGTCGGATCGGTCGCGGTCAGCCACACGATGGTGTCGGCTCCCTGATCGGCGGTGCGCAGGATCGGGCCGGTCCATTTCGCGAATCCCGGTAGCGCCGAACGCACCCCGGGTGTGTCGGCCCATCCCGGGTGCATGGCCGCGAAGTGGATCCCGAGGTGACGTTGCGCCCACATCTCGTTCAACGTGACCTGCATGCGCTTGGCCGTCGCGTACTGCTTGGTTCCGTCGTACGAACTCGCGCGAAGTGGAGTCGGTGATTCGTCGGACATGTCCGGGAGACCGGCGGTGTACATGCCGCCGGAGGAAACGGTGATCACGCGACCCTGATCGCGCTCGAGAACGTCGATCAGTGCCGTGGTCATCACGAAGGGCCCCACGACCTGGGCGGCCAACGTCGATTCGAGCCCGCCGGCATTGACGATCCGCTGCGGGGACAACGCTCCGGCGTTGTGAATCAGAGCGTCGATCCGCGTCATTCGAGCGATCTCGCCGGACGCCGCCCGCACCTGACCCGGTTCGGCCATGTCCGCCACCACCACGTGGACCGTGCCCGCGGACCTGATCTCGTCGACGAGTTCCGCGCGCACTTTCTCCGTGCGCTCGCGATCGCGACCCACCAGAACGAGCGTCGCCCCCAGCGCTCGCACCCGACGCGCCGTCGCCAAACCCAGTCCGGACGTGGCTCCGGTGACGACCACGACCCGTCCCTCCAGAGCGGTCGGCGACAATGACTCCCAATCGTGCGAACGGGATCGGATCTCGTAACCGATGCGCGAGTACCCCGGCGCGACCGTGGCATCGAGCGCCCCGTCGATCAGATTCCGCAGGCGATCCATGCCCCATTTGACACCACGTCGGACGACAAAGACGAACCTGACGACGCGACGAATGACATACTCGGATCGTGGAGCACCGGCCCGACACCGACCATCCCCATGTGCACGGCCCCGACTGCGGACACGTCGCGGTTCCACACGGCGACCACGTCGATTACGTCCACGATGGTCATCTGCACCACCAGCACGACGACCATTGGGACGCCTGCGACGTGGAAGGTTGCGTCGAGCACTCCGAGCACGACCACG
>JAURHL010000256.1 GCA_030833305.1 Acidimicrobiales bacterium
CCGTCTCCGGAGGATTGGCTCATCGGGCCCGTGTGTCCGAAGTCGAGGGCGCCCACCGGTCGACCGATGCGATAGCCCTGCAACAGATCGCAACCCATGGCCCGCAGTCGTGCGACCTGGGCGTCGGTGGTGACCCATTCGGCGATGACGGCCATCTCGAGACTGTGGGCGAGCTGGATGATGCTGCGCACGATGGGATCGTCGCGGTCCTCGTCGCCGAGGGAACGCACGAACGACCCGTCCAGCTTGAGGAAATCCGCGGGACAGGAGCGCAGGTGCGACAGCGAGGAGTAGCCGGTGCCGAAGTCGTCGATCGACAGACGCACGCCGAAGCGGCGCAAGGACTGCAACGTGCGCAGAGCGTTGGTGGGGTCGCGCATCAGCATCCGTTCGTCGAATTCGAGCGCGAGATGTTGCGGTTGCAGATCGTGGTCCTTCAATGCCGCCAGTGTTCGTTCGACGAAACGGGGATCGGCCACCTGGCGCGGTGAGACGTTCACGTGCATCACGAACTGGCGATCGACGCGACCGTCGTCGAGCCACCCGCGCAGATCGGCGCACGCGCGCTGGGTGACCCACTCTCCAATGGGCGCGATGATCCCGGATTCCTCCGCCAGATCGACGAACACCGAGGGTGTGAGGATTCCGAGGCTCGGATGATGCCAGCGCAACAACGCCTCGGCACCCACGACCCGTTCGGAATACGGCGAGTAAACGGGCTGATACACGAGCCTCAACTCGCCGTTGGCGAGGGCTCGTTCGAGCGCGGCCGACAGAGTGGATCGTTCCCGCGCCGTCTCGCGCATGGTGTCGGAGTACAACTCGCATCGTGATCGGCCGCGCAACTTGGCGTGATACATGGCCGTGTCGGCGTTGCGCATGAGGGCGATGGCGGCGTCGGTCAACACGGGTTCCCCGCTTTCGCCTCGTGTCACGGCCACGCCGAGACTGGCACCGGTGGTGACCTCGACGCCTTGCAGCAGCACCCGTCCGGTGATGGCCAATCGCACCCGCTCGGCCAGGTCGAGGGCGGCCTCCTCGTCGACCAGGCCCTCGCACAGGATGACGAACTCGTCCCCGCCGATGCGTCCAACGATGTCGCCCGGCCGCGTGGCACCCACGAGACGCTTGCCGATGTTGGCGATCAACATGTCGCCGTTCTCGTGCCCCACGGAATCGTTGACGTCCTTCAGCTTGTCGATGTCGAGGAAGAAGACGGCGACCATCTCGCGCGTGGCCCGGGCCCGTTCGATGGCCTCGGAAAGTTTGCGCACGAACAGCGTGCGATTGGGAAGCGACGTGAGGCCGTCGTGAGTGGCTTGGTGCGCCAGAGCCGCCTGGAGCTTCGTCGCCGCCGTGATGTCGCGCGCGATGAGAGCCAGACCATTGGTGGTGCGTCGAACTTGCACCTCGAAGGTGTGGATGTCGTCGTCGGGTCCGCGTAGACCCACTTCACCCCGCCACGAAACGTTCGTGCCGGTCGCGACGTCGCGGGGCATCTGGTCGCGGACCACGGTGAGCAACTGCGGATAGGACGACGCGGCGGGGTTCGCATACGTCACGAGCCCCGCGTCGTCGGACACGACCACCACGTCGTCCGTGCCGTCGATCAACTCGCTGATGGAGTCGTTCCACGGCGAGTTGGCGGCCACCGTCTCGTCGGCGCGCAACGCGATGCCGGTGAAACCCACGACCGAGCCGTCGTCGGCCACGCGGGGGGTGAGGATGAAGCGCACGCGATGCTCGCTACCGTCGGGGTGCCCGATGGGCACGGTGATGTCGGCGGGCCCACCGTTGGCCTGACGCCAGACGTGTTCGGCACCCATGCGGTCGTCGGGCCGGGCATTGGCCCACGGTGCGCGCCCCACCGGGGGCACGGCCCCGCCGAGGGCGACACGGCGAAAATTCTCGTCACCCGAGAGCACCCGACCGGAGGCGTCGGTGTCGAAGAGCCCCACCTCGGGCGGTGGCGTCGGGGACGACCCGGGACGGGAACGAGAACCTTCGGACACGAGACGACAGTGTGTCACACGGTGGTCGGACCACCGCTGATAGTGGTGACGATCAGATGGCCATCACGGTGCCGGAGAGGCTGGCCGTGGCGATGGTGGCGAAATCGATGGCCCGGACCATGTCGGCCGCCGGGGTCTCGGGAGGCAACTCGATCTGCTGGTCGAGAGCATGGACTTCGAACACGTAGGTGTGGACCTCGGCCGCCGGCGGGCAGGGGGCGCGCCACGCCAACTCGGGAGCTTGCGGCGTTCCGAAGGCGTTGGCGGCCGTCATGGCACCGGCCGGGAGCACACCGGACTGGAGCCCGGTCACCGACGGATCGATTCCGATGACGACCCAGTGCGCCCGACCCACCGGGTCCACCGAGGTGTCGGTGGTGTCGAGCATGACGACGGCGAGTGACACGGTGCCGGCGGGGACCCCGGTC